>NZ_JAVSCF010000167.1:0-14231 GCF_031932565.1 Streptomyces sp. B1866 | reverse complement strand
TGGCCGCCGCCCGCCGCGCCGACGCCGCGCTGACCGCCATCGCCCGCCGGTCCGCCGCCGCCACGGCCCTCGGCGCGGGTCTCACGGCGCTCGCCTGCGGCCTGACCGTGACGGGCACCGCCTGGGCGGGCGTGCGGGCGGTCGCGGACGGGCGGCTGGCCGGGGTGTGGCTGGCGGTCGTGGTGCTCACGCCGCTGGCCGCGTTCGAGGCGGTGGCCGGACTGCCGTCGGCGGTGCAGTACCGGCAGCGGGTGCGGCGGTCGGCGGAGCGGGTGTACGAGGTGCTGGACCGGCCGTCGGCGGTCGCGGCGGCGCGCACGGACCGCGCGGGGGCGCCCGTACCGGCGGCGCGCACGGACGCCGCCCGGCGGGCCGGACCCGCCACCCCCGCCACCTGGCGGCCCGAAGCCCCCGAAGCCGCCAGAGCGCCCGGAACCCCTGGAACGCCCGGAACCGCCGAAGCCCCCGGAACCCCCGGCACGCCCTTCCCCCTCGTACTGCGCGGCATCAGCGCCCGCCACCCCGGCCGCCCCGGACAGCCCGCCCCGCCGCTCGCGCTCGACGGCGTCGACCTCGACCTGCGCCCGGGCCGCCGGGTGGCGGTCGTCGGCCCGTCCGGCGCGGGCAAGACCACGCTCGCGCACGTGCTGCTCCGCTTCCTGGACGCGGAGTCCGGCACGTACACCCTCGGCGGCCGGGACGCCGCCGCCATGGACGACGACGAGGTGCGGCGGCTGGTCGGGCTGTGCGCCCAGGACGCGCACATCTTCGACAGCACCCTGCGGGAGAACCTGCGGCTCGCCCTGCCCCGCGAGAAGGCGGCGGCGGGCGACGCCGTCCTGCGCGACGCGCTGCGCGCGGCCCGCCTCCTGGACTGGGTGGACGGCCTGCCGCACGGCCTGGACACGCGCGTGGGCGAGTCCGGGACCCGGCTGTCCGGCGGCCAGCGGCAGCGGCTCGCCCTGGCCCGCGCGCTGCTCGCCGGCTTCCCCGTCCTGGTCCTGGACGAGCCCGCCGAGCACCTGGACCTGCCGACGGCCGACGCGCTGACGGCCGACCTGCTGGCGGCGACCCAGGGCCGTACGACCGTGCTGATCACGCACCGGCTGACCGGCCTGGAGGCCGTGGACGAGGTGGTCGTGCTGTCCGGCGGCCGGGTCGTGCAGCGCGGCCCGTACGAGCGGCTGGCGGCCTGCGACGGCCCGTTCCGGCGGACGCTGGAGCGGGAGCGGGCGACGGCGGCGTACGGGGAGGACCTGGCGGTGGCCGGGTAGGACGGCGGCCGGGCAGGGGACGGCCCGGGGCCGGTCAGCGCTCCCAGCCGCCCGCGCCCGGCCCCGACCGCACCGCGTGCAGGATGCGTTCGACGACGATCGCGACCCCGTCCTCGTTGTTGCCCGCGGTGCGGTGCGTGGTCGCGGCGAGCACGTCCGGGTGGGCGTTGGCCATCGCGTAGGAGGTGCCGGCCCAGGAGAGCATCTCCAGGTCGTTGGGCATGTCGCCGAACGCGACCACCTCCTCGGCCCCGATGCCGCGCAGCGCGCAGCAGCGCGCCAGGGTGCTGGCCTTGCTCACGCCCGCGCCGCTGATCTCCAGCAGGGCGGTCGGGCTGGAGCGGGTGACGTCGGCGCGCCCGCCCGTGGCCCGGCGGGCCATGTCGAGGAAGGCGTCGGGGGCCAGCTCGCGGTGGTGGGCGAGCAGCTTGACGACCGGCTTGTCGGCGTACTCGGCGTCGTCGGCGAGCAGCTTCTCGACGGGCGCGATGACGGCGCCCGGGTCGAGGTGGAACGGCGGGTACTCCGGCTCGTAGTAGATGCCGGTGCTGCGCTCGACCGCGAAGGAGGTGCCGGGCGCGACGGCGCGCAGCGCGTCCACGACGGCGAGCGCGTCGGCGCGCGGCAGCGGGCGCACCTCGACCAGCCTCTTGCCGTTCCGCAGGTCGGCGACGATGGCGCCGTTCGCACAGATCGCCAGGCCGTGTCCGGGCACGTGGTCGCTGACGATGTCCATCCAGCGGGCCGGGCGGCCGGTGACGAAGAAGACGGCGATGCCCGCCTGCTCGGCGGCGGCCAGCGCGGCGACGGTCCGCTCGGAGATCGTCTGATCGTCGCGCAGCAGGGTGCCGTCGAGGTCGGTGGCGATGAGGCGCGGCGGAGCGAGCGCGGGCCTCCCGGCCCCGCCTCGCCTGGCAACCGGTCCTCCCGGTCCGGCGGCTCTCTGGGCCGGCGGTCCGGCCTCCTCGGGCTGGTCGGGCTGCTCGGATGCGGGTGTCACGGGCATATCCTCCCGCATGTCCGGCGCGTACGGGCAGGAAGGGGGCGCCCGACAGCCCCCGCACGCTGGCAGCGGCCCCGGGCAAGCCGCCTCTGAGCCGCGAGGCGAAGCCCTGCCCCCTCCTGGGCCAGCCGAACCCGGCCAGGGGCTATGGGCCGCTACCGCCGCGTGGCGACGGCTCAACTGGAGCCGCGCCGCCGTGCGGCCAGGACGACCAGGTGCTGGAGCCGGTCCGGTGAGTTGGTCATGCCGAGGGCATGAAGTTCCTGGGCTCGTGCTTCCCGGGCGGGTGTAATTCGGCCGGTATAGAAGATCACCGGCCCCGAGTAGACACCCTTGTCGTGAAGCCGCTTGACATCGGTGAATCCCGCGTCCTGTCTGGAGAAGTGGACCGTCAGCCGCGACTGCGACGGCCGCCGTCGAGCGCGTGCGTCTGCGGTTGTCGTCACCTCGGTCAGGCCTTCTTCGGCCGTCGCGGTCTGACCCGCGCAAGACGCCTGCCCGGGGATCGGGCGCTGCCGCGTTCGTGCAGTGCGGCATTCATATACATTACGCGCATATTGTGCGCGTAGTGAAGGAATCTGCGACCGCAGCCGCTGGCCGATAGGCCGTATAGGGTCGGCTCCATGCGTCTGAGCACCGTGATCCTGCCGATCCACCGCTGGCGCGAGGGCGGCCGAGAGGTGTGGCGGCGGGCCGAGGAGCTGGGGTTTCACGCGGCGTACACCTACGACCACCTGTCGTGGCGCACGTTCCGCGACGGGCCGTGGTTCGGGGCGATCCCGACGCTGACCGCCGCAGCGGCCGCCACCGAGCGCCTGCGCCTGGGCACCCTCGTCACCTCGCCCAACTTCCGGCACCCCGTGACACTGGCCAAGGACCTGGTGGCGCTGGACGACGTGAGCGGCGGGCGGGTCATGGTGGGGATCGGGGCCGGAGGGAGCGGCTTCGACGCCACGGCGCTGGGGCGGGAGCCGTGGACGGCGCGGGAGCGGGCCGATCGGTTCGCCGAGTTCGTCCTGCTGCTGGACCGGCTGCTGCGCGAGGACTCCGTCTCGTACGAGGGCGAGTTCTACTCGGCGCACGAGGCGCGCAACATTCCCGGCTGCGTGCAGCGGCCTCGGCTGCCGTTCGCCGTGGCCGCCACCGGGCCCCGCGGGCTGAGGCTCGCCGCCTGCTACGGCCAGGCGTGGGTGACCACGGGCGATCCGCGGCTGTCCGGGACCGGCACCCCCGAGCAGTCGCTCCAGGCCGTCCGCGAACAGGTGGACCGGCTGGCCGCGGCGTGCGCGGAGATCGGCCGGGACGCGGGCGAGCCGGCGAAGATCATGCTGACCGGTTTCACGCCGCAGCCGGGCCGCCCGCTGGAATCCCTCGACGCCTTCGTGGACTTCGCCGGCCGGCACCGGGACGTCGGCATCACGGAGATCGTCCTGCACTGGCCGGTCCCGGACTCCGTCTTCGCCGCAGACCAGAAGGTGTTCGAACGCGTCGCCACCGAGGCGGCGGCCCAGCTCGCCTGAGAACGGCCAGGTCAGGCCGTGGCAGGGGAAGGCGGCTGGGCCTGACCTGTCGCGAGCGCCGCGGCCGGCGGGCCCGGCCGACGGCTCACCGGCCGCTGTCCGGGTGGTGGAATCTGATCGGGTAGGAGACCGCCGGCCGCGGTCGACGGGTCTTGTCCTGGCCGTTCCTGTCGCCCTTGCCGTTCTTGTCCGACCGGTCGTCGTGGTCGAACGAGACCGGGTAGCGCGCCGTGTGGCCGGGGGAGGGGTCGCGGTGCCGGTCGCCCTCGTCGTCCTGGTGGCGGCTGGCGGCCAGGACGAGCAGGATGACCGCGCCTAACAGCAGCGTCTGCTTGCCCGCTGCCGTCGACGTGAGCTTGGGTATCCAGGACATCCGCCCCTCCTCGGTCGTGGGCCTTCCCGCGCCACCACCATGGTCGCATCCGCCGCTGACAAGTGGTGGGGGCAGGACCGGGGTTGGCCCGGCCGACGCCCCGGGGCAGGGCCGGACCCGGTCGGGTGCCGGGCCCGGGGTGCGGAGGTCGGCGTCAGGCGGCGCAGTCGGGTTTGAAGCCGGGGTCGTTCGGGCCGAGGACGTTCAGGACGTTCTGCATCGTCGGCCCGTCGAGGAACAGTCCGACGTGGTCGGCGTCGCTGTTCGGGCACTGGTCCTGGAGCAGGATGTTGGTGACGTTGTCGCCCTTGAGGAACGCGTTGGTGTAGGGCGTGACGACCTGGTCGTGCTTGGTCGCGATGACCACGTACCGCGGGCCCGGGACGGTGTCGCCGTCCTCGAAGAGGTCCTTCTGGAACTGCGAGCCGACTTCCTGCTGGTGCAGCGCCTGAAGTCCGGTGAGGTCGAAGAAGCCGTTGACGAAACCGAGCAGGTGGAGCTGTTTGCCGAGTTCGGTGAGACCGCTGAGGGTGGTGCCGTGGTTGCTGGGCGCCATGCCGACGAAGGTGTCGACTTTCTGCGCGCCGCCCAGCCGCTTGATGTAGTAGTTCGGCATCATGCCGCCCTGCGAGTGGCCCACCACGTCGACCTTTTCGGCCCCGGTCTTGGCCAGTACCTTGTCCACGAAGGTGCTCATGGTCTTCGCGCCCTTGACGACGTCGTCGAGTCCGCCGACGCGGCCGAGCGACAGCGGCTGCATCCCGTAGTTGAAGGCGAAGACGCAGTAGCCCGCGTTCGCGAGTTCGGGGGACAGCCGCACCCAGTTCGCCCCCAGGTTGACGCCCGTCGCGTGGACGAGGACCACCGGGTCGGGGTGCTCGGCGCTCGGCTCGCAGTCCCAGTCGTTGGCGCCGGCCACCTTGTCCGGGCTGGTGAAGAAGTTCTGTACGGCCGTGCCGAGGTCGCCGACCGGGTGGCCGGTGGCGGCGCTCGCCGGGGAGGAGGCGGTCGCGGCGACGGCCGCCAGGGAGAACGCCGCGCCGGCGGCGGCGAGCCAGCGGCGGACCGTGCGGGCGGGCGACCGGTGGTCCGTGCGTCGCGCTTTCGTCATGGAATTCTCCAGGGGAAAATGGGGGGTTACGGCGCGAATTGCCGATAAGGCGGATGCCGCCCGGGTGCCGGGTGCGAGAATTCGAGCGGCCGGTCCGATGATTCACGGTAGGCGAGGGCCGCGGCGGCAGGTACCCGGTGGCGTCATAAATGCTCCGGCCGGTCTTTGTTACCCGGCACAACGAGCCGCCGTACACCCGGCCTTTCAGCCGTTCGCGGCCGCCGCCCTGCGCGCCGCGAGCGCGGCCCGGATCGTCGGCAGGTCGGCCGGGCGGCTGGTGTCCAGCCCGGTCAGCGCGGCCACCTTGCGCAGCCGGTAGTCGACGGTGTTGGGGTGGACGCGCAGGGACGCGGCCGTCTGGCGGCGGTCGATCGGCCCGGCCATGAAGGTGTGCAGCGTCTCCAGCAGCTCCGGCTTGTCCGCCAGCGGATCCAGCAGCGCGGCCAGCTGGTCGCGCGCCGGGCCCGGCCGGGTGAGCTGGAACTCGAAGGCGACATCCGTCAACCGGTACATGCCCGGCGGGTGGCCGAAGGTCGTCGCCACCTCGCGGACCTCCGCCGCCAGCCGGGCCGCCTCGGCCACGCCGTCGGGATCCGCCGCGGCCACGCCCGCGGTGACGTCGACCCCGGCCACCTGCCGCATGTAGCCGATCACCTGGGACAGCCACAGCCAGTCCTTGTCGGTCGTCGCGTCGGCGGGGGTGTCCCGCGGCACCAGCGCGATCCCGCCGTCGACGGCCAGCGTCGACAGCACCACCCCGGCCACGTGCCGCTCCAGCTCGACGCGCAGCCTGCGCACCTTGCGGCGGGCCGCGACCGCGTTGTTCACCCCGGGGCTCAGCTCGTCCGGGTGCGGGCCGAAGGCCAGGGACAGCACCAGGTAGCCGGCCGGCAGCCGGACGCCCGTACGGCGTACGGCCTCCAGCGCGCCGGGGCCGTCCAGCAGCGCGGACAGCAGGTCCTGGCGGGCCAGGTACTCCTCGCCGAAGGCCGTCTGCCGCTCCATCGCGTACCCGGCGCAGACCGAGGAGGTCATCAGCTCCAGGTAGCGCAGCAGCAGCTCGTGCGCGGCGAACGCCGCGGACAGGTCCTCCGGGCCCGCCGCCTCGTTCATCCGCTCCGCGCTCACCCGCGCCCCGACGTGGTACGCGCTGATCACGGCCGCCAGCGGCACGCCCTCCTCGGCGCGGACGGCCGCGGACTCCCGTACGGCGGCCAGCTGGTCGGGAGTGGGCAGCCGGCCGGTGCGCAGCACCTCGACGAAGTCGCGCAAAGCCTGCTCGGTCATGTGGAAAATGTCGTTGCCGAGCTGCTCGGAGGGCAGGAAGCGGTAGACGGGCAGCTGCTTGGCCAGCTCGCCGACGACGGTCGCCGTCAGGTCGTGCACCGCGCGGGCCAGCCGCTGGTACAGCGGTGTGCCGCCGTAGGAGATCGCGGTCTGGTCGCCCGTCATGGTTCCCCTTCCGTCGCTGCCCTCGGCGGCGCGCGCGGCCGTCGGCGGCGAGTCGGTGCGGCCGCCGGGCCTGATGCGTTACCTATCAGTAACACTCGGTCGGCGCGGGCGCCAGACGCGTGCACGGGCCAGCCGTGGCGGGCGGGGCGCCCCGGGCGCCGGATTCCGGCGGAGGTCCGCCGGGTGCGGCCCGGGTACGGTCGCGGGTGCGGCCCGCGTACGGTCGTGGGCGCGGCCTGCGTACGGTCGCCAGCGCGGCCCGTCGGCGGGGCGGCCCGCCGCCGCTGATCCGGTCACCGCCTGGTTACCCCGGGCACGCGGGCCGGTGGCGGATCCGGCGGCCCCTGGGGACGTACGGCCAGTTCGCGGCCGGATACCGAGCCCGGATAAGTGGCGCAATACCGCCGCAACACACCTTGGGGCCGACCGTGGCTAGAGTCCTCGGCAATCGCCGGCCGACCGCCGACCGGCCCGAACCCGGGAGCCCTCCGATGCCCGCCGACCGCACTCGCGAGCGCCACGAGCAGCGCGAGCTGACGGCCCACGGCGAGCACCACGAGCAGCGCGAGCTGACGGCCCGCCCGGCGCACCAAGCCCCACCAGAGCACTCGGAGCACTCGGAGCACCAGCTGAACCCGGAGCACCCGTCGCACCCGTCGCACCCGGCGCGCGCCGTGCCCGCCGTGGCCGCGCGGCGCCGGCGGCTGCGGGCCGACCGGGCGCGGCAGCTCGCCGACCTGCTGCGCCACCAACTGCTCACGCACGGCTTCCCCGGCGGGGTGCTGCCCCACGAGGACCGCATCAGCGCCGACTACGGCGCGTCCCGCAACACCGTCCGCCAGGCGCTGGACCTGCTGCGCACCGAGCAGCTGGTGGCGCGCATGCCCGGCGTCGGCACGGTCGTCACCGGGCAGAAGTACCCGCACGGCCTGGACCGGCTCCAGGGGCTCGCGGAGACCCTGCGCGAGCACGGCCGGGTCACCAACGAGGTCCGCACCATCAGCCCGGTCGTCGCCCCGGGCCCGGTCGCCGACCGGCTCCGGCTGCCCGCGCGCACCGAGGTGCTGTACGTGGAGCGGCTGCGCCGCCTGAACGGGCTGCCGCTCTCCCTGGACCTCACCTACATCCCGATGGACATCGGCACCGGACTGCTCGGCGCCGACCTGGAGAACACCGACGTCTTCCGGCTGCTGGAGCGCATCACCGGCCAGCGGCTGGGCACCGCCGAGATCACCCTGGAAGCCGTCAACGCCGACGCGCACTCCGCCGCCGTACTCCAGGCACCGCGCGGCGCGGCCGTGCTGATGCTGGAACGGCTCACCTGTCTGTCCGACGGGCGCCCCGTGGACCTGGAGTTCATCCGCTTCCGGGGCGACCGCATCACCATGCGCGGACTGCTGCACCGCTCCGTCTGACGCCCCCACCCCCCACGCCTTCCGCGAACCGTCCCCTTCCCCCTTCCCGGAGACAGCCATGCCTCTCGTGCCCCAGCGCGCCGACGTGCCCGTCACCGTCGACGCGTCCAAGTGCATCGACGGCTGCACCCTGTGCGTGGACATCTGCCCGCTGGACTCCCTGGCCATCGACCCGGACACCGGCACGGCGTACATGCACGTGGACGAGTGCTGGTACTGCGGCCCGTGCGCCGCCCGCTGTCCCACCGGCGCGGTCACGGTCAACATGCCCTACCTGCTCCGGTGAAAGGCCCGGTTCGAACGATGCGCAGACTCCTCACGGCGGCGGCCTCGGCCGCCCTGCTCCTCCCGCTGGCCGCCTGCGGCACCTCCGGCGCGGGCGACGGCGGCGGAACGGTCACGGTCACCGTCGGCTACCAGTCGAAGACCATCAACACCGTCACCGCGGGCACCCTGCTGCGCTCCCTCGGCTACTTCGAGCGGGAGCTGCGGGCCCAGGGGCGGCGCGACGGCGTCACGTACAAGGTGCGCTGGCAGGACTACGCCACCGGCGCGCCGATCACCGCGGCGATGATCGCGGGCAAGGTCGACATCGGTTCCATGGGCGACTTCCCGCTGCTGATCAACGCCTCGCGCGGCAAGCAGCTCGACGCCCCGACCCGGCTCGTCGCCGTCACCGGCTACAACCTGCGCGGCGCGCTCAACACCATCGTCACCAGGCCCGGCTCCACCCTGCGGACGCTCACCGACCTGCGCGGCAAGAAGGTGTCCACGAGCGTCGGCTCGGCCGCCGACGGCACGCTCGTACGGGCCCTCGCCGGCGTGGGGCTCGACGCGGGCAAGGAGGTGCACAAGCTCAACCAGCAGCCCGCGGTGGGGGCCTCGGCGCTGGCCGCGGGCAGCGCGGACGCGCTGTCGCAGTTTGTGGCCTGGCCCGGGCTGCTGGCCCACCAGGGCAAGGCGCAGGTGCTCTACGACGGCGGGCAGCTGGACCTGCCCACCTTCCACGGCGTCACCGTGCGCCGCGCCTTCGCCGACAAGCGGTCCGGCGTCGTCCAGGCGTTCCTCGCCGCGCAGCGTGACGCCACCCGCTACCTGTACGCGCACCCGGTGCGGGCCGCCGAGTCCGTCGCCCGTACGACCGGGCTGCCCGCCGAGGTGGTCTACCTCTACAACGGCGCAGACGGGATCGCCACCTTCGACCCGACCCTCAAGCCGCGGCTGCTCGACGCGCTCAGGAAGGACGTGTCCGTGCTCACCGCCGCCAAGCTCGCCGGACCGGTGGACGTCGACGCGTTCGTGGACGACCGGCACATCAAGCGGCTGTACGGCGCCGGATACGCCAAGGCGGTGGCCGACGTGCCCGACCACGGCGCGAGCGAGGTGTGGCTGAAGGGCGAAGCCGCCACCCGGCGGTTCGGTACGCCCGCCGCGGCCCTGGCCTACCTCGCCGGGCACGGGGGCGCGGCGGCGGCCCGGGCCGTGTACGTGCCCGACGCCACCACCGGCACCCGCTGGTTCGCCGACCGCTCGGTGTGGGTGCGGGACGGCGCCGGGACCGTACGGCCGTTCACCGCGCCGGCCACCGCGGACGCGTGGCTCGCCGCGCACCCCGGCTCCCGCCTCGTCTCCTACGCGGCGGCGCTGCGGGAGGCCGCCTCGTGACGGGCCTGTCCGCGCCGCGCCGCCCGGCCGGCGGGCCGCGTCCGCCCCGGCTGTCCGGCCCTGCCGCCCGCTGGGCGCTGCGCACCGCCTCGCTGCTGGCCGCGCTGGGCGTCTGGCAGCTGCTGACCAGCCGGCACGTCACCCTGTGGCTGCGTTTCGCGCAGTTCCCGACGGTGACCGAGGTGGCCCGCGAGTTCGCGCACCGGCTCGGCACCGGCACGTACTGGCAGGACCTCTCCGACAGCCTCACCCGCATCCTCACCGGCTTCCTGCTCGCCGCCGTGCTCGGCGTGGCCGTCGGCACCGCCATCGCCCGCTCGCGGCTGGCCGCCGACCTGATCGGGCCGCTGGTGGAGGTGGTGCGGCCGATTCCGGCGATCGCCCTGGTGCCGGTGGCGATCCTGCTCTTCCCCACCAACGAGCAGGGCACGGTCTTCATCACCTTCGCCGCCGCCTTCTTCCCCGTGCTGGTCTCCACTCGGCACGCGGTGCGGGCGCTGACCCCCGTGTGGGAGGAGGCCGTGCTGACGATGGGCGGCGGGCGGTGGCGGGTGCTGCTCGGCGTGGTGCTGCCCGGGGCCCTGCCCGGCATCCTCGGCGGCCTGTCGGTGGGCATCGGCGTCTCGTGGATCTGCGTCATCTCCGCCGAGATGATCTCCGGCCAGTACGGGGTGGGCTACCGCACCTGGCAGGACTACACCGTCGTGGACTACCCCGGGGTGTTCGTCGGCATGGTCACCATCGGCGTCCTGGGCTGGCTCACCTCCACCGCCGTCGAACTCGCCGGGCGCCGCGTGACCCGCTGGCTTCCGCGTACGTCCGTACAGGCGGCCCCGCGCCGTGCACGGGAGAGGGCCGCGTCATGAACACCGAGATCACTCCGGACGTCCGGACGGCCCGGCCCGCCGCCACCGCGCGGCCCGCCGTCGCCGCCACCGCCGGGACGGCCCGGCCGCCGCAGGGCGCCCGGCTGCGGCTGGCGGGCGTCACGCTCGGCCGGCCCGGCGCCCCCGTCCTGTCCGGCCTCGACCTGGACATCGCGCCCGGCGAACTGCTCACCGTCGTCGGCCCGTCCGGGTGCGGCAAGTCCACGCTGTTGCGCACCCTGANGAACTGCTCACCGTCGTCGGCCCGTCCGGGTGCGGCAAGTCCACGCTGTTGCGCACCCTGACGGGCCTGCTGCCGCCTCTGGCGGGCCACGTGACCCAGGACGACGGCGTGCCGGTCGTCCGCCCCGGCGCCGACCGGGCCCTGGTCTTCCAGGAGGACGGCCTGCTGCCCTGGCGCACCGCCCGCCGCAACGTCGAACTCCCCCTGGCCATACGGCGCGTGCCCCGCGCCGAGCGCCGTGCGCGGGCCGAGGCGTGGCTGGCCCGGGTCGGCCTCGCCGGGCACGGCCGGGCCCTGCCGCACCACCTGTCCGGCGGCCAGCGCCAGCGGGTCCAGCTCGCCCGGGCCCTCGCCGGACAGCCGCGCGCCGTGCTGATGGACGAGCCGTTCGGGGCGCTGGACGCGCAGACCCGGGCCGGCATGCAGGACCTGCTGGCCGAGACCCTGCGCGACACCCGCGCCACGGTCGTCTTCGTCACGCACGACGTGGCCGAGGCGGTGTTCCTGGGCGACCGGGTCGCGGTGCTCGGGGGCGCCGGCGGCACCGGCGACGCGGTCGAGGTGCGGAAGGTGCCGCACCCGCGGGTGCGGGAGGCGCAGGGGGAGCCGGAGACGGCCGCGCTGCGGCGCGACATCCTCACCGCGCTCGGCGCCTGAGTCCGGCGCGGCAGCACCCCGGGAGGGAAGCGGCGGTGTTTCACGTGAAACCACGCCATGTTTCACGTGAAACAGCCCGCTGCGCGACGCCGTCTCCGCCCGGCTGTTTCACGTGAAACACCGCCGCGTCCGCCGCCCCGCCCCCTGTCAGACGGACGGCCCGGCCGGGCTCCGGCCCGCGGCCCGAACGAACAACCCAGGTGAAAGGCCCGACATGGACATCCCCGCCCTCCGCGACGCCGCGGAGCTGACCTGCGACGTCCTCGTCATCGGCGGCGGCACGGCCGGCACCATGGCGGCCCTCACCGCCGCCGAGCGCGGCGCCGACGTCGTCCTGCTGGAGAAGGCCCACGTCCGCCACTCCGGCGCCCTCGCCATGGGCATGGACGGGGTGAACAACGCGGTCATCCCCGGCCGGGCCGACCCCGACGACTACGTCGCCGAGATCACCCGCGCCAACGACGGCATCGTCAACCAGGCGACCGTGCGGCAGACCGCGACCCGCGGGTACGCGATGGTGCGGCGTCTGGAGTCGTACGGCGTGAAGTTCGAGAAGGACGAGCACGGCGCGTACGCGGTCCGCCAGGTGCACCGCTCCGGCTCGTACGTCCTGCCCATGCCGGAGGGCAAGGACGTCAAGAAGGTCCTCTACCGCAGGCTGCGCCGCCGGGACGTGCGGGAGCGGGTGCACATCGAGAACCGCGTGATGCCGGTGCGGGTCCTCACCGCCGGCGGCCGGGCGGTGGGCGCGGCCGGGTTCGACACCCGCAGCGGCGGCTTCGTGACCGTCCGGGCGGGCGCGGTGATCCTGGCCACCGGCGCCTGCGGGCGGCTCGGCCTGCCCGCGAGCGGCTACCTGTACGGCACGTACGAGAACCCCACCAACGCGGGCGACGGCTACGCGATGGCCTACCACGCGGGCGCGGAGCTGAGTGGCATCGAGTGCTTCCAGATCAACCCGCTCATCAAGGACTACAACGGCCCGGCCTGCGCGTACGTCGCCAACCCGTTCGGCGGCTACCAGGTCAACCGGCACGGCGAGCGGTTCGTGGACTCCGACTACTGGTCGGGCCACATGATGGCCGAGTTCGCGGCGGAGGTGGCCTCGCCGCGCGGCCCGGTCTACCTCAAGCTCAGCCACCTGCCCGACGAGACGCTGACCGCCCTGTCCGGCATCCTGCACACCACCGAGCGGCCCACCCGCGGCACCTTCCACGCCGGGCGCGGCCACGACTACCGCACGCACGACGTGGAGATGCACATATCCGAGATCGGCCTGTGCGGCGGGCACTCCGCCTCCGGCGTGTGGGTGGACGAGCACGCCCGCACCACCGTGCCCGGCCTGTACGCGGCGGGCGACCTGGCGTGCGTGCCGCACAACTACATGATCGGCGCGTTCGTCTTCGGCGACCTGGCGGGCGCCGACGCCGCCCTACAGGCGCCGTACGAGGGCGAGCTGCCCGCCGACCAGCTCGCCGAGGCCCACGAGCTGGTCTACCGGCCGCTGCGCCACCCCGACGGGCCGCCGCAGCCGCAGGTCGAGTACAAGCTGCGGCGGTTCGTCAACGACTACGTCGCCCCGCCCAAGAGCGGCGCCCGCCTGTCGCTGGCCATCGAGTCCTTCGAGCGGATGCGCGCCGAGATCGGCAGCATGGGCGCCAGCACCCCGCACGAGCTGATGCGGTGCGCGGAGGTCACGTTCATCCGCGACTGCGCCGAGATGGCCGCGCGCGCCTCGCTGGCCCGTACGGAGAGCCGCTGGGGCCTGTACCACGAGCGCACCGACCACCCGGGCCGGGACGACGCGGACTGGCTCGCCCACCTGAACCTGCGCAAGGCGGCGGACGGCTCGATGGAGTTCCTGACCCGGCCGGTCGCCCCCTACCTCGTGCCCGTCGAGGGCTACGCGCCCACCGGCGGCCAGACGCGGGTGCTCGGCCCGGTCCACCCCGAGCAGGTGGCCACGGCCGGGCCGCGCACCACCGCGCCCACCGCCGCACGGGCGGCGGCCGACGGCGACCGTACGGCCCCGGCCGCGGCGCCCGCGCCGGCCCGGCCGCCCGCGCCGCACATCCTCGACCTGCTCGCCCTGGCCGAGGCCCAGCCCGGACTGCCGGAGCTGCGGCCCTACCTGGCCGACCCGGACCCGGCCGTGCGCCGCACCGCCGTCACCACGCTCACCGAGACCGCCCCGGAGGGCGCCGGCCCGGCGCTGGCCGCCGCCCTCGCCGACCCGGACCCGGGCGTCCGGGAGGCCGCCGCCGCGTCCCTGCGCGAACTGGTGGAGGTGCTGCCGCCCGACGACGCGCTCCGGCGGGGCCTGACCGCCGCGCTGGACCAGGCCGACCCGTTGGTGCGGGCCACCGCGCTGGACGCCCTGCGCGCGCTGCGGCTGGGCGCGGCGGAGCTGTTCGCGCGGGCGCTGGCCGACCCGGACACCGGCGTCCGGCTCGCCGCCGTGACAGCCCTGGTCTCCGTCGACGCGGCCGGACCGCTGGCCCGCGCGGCGGCCGACCCCAGCCGGGAGGTGCGGGTCGCCGCAGCCCAGGGACTCGGTACCGCCGGCGCGCCGGGCGACCTGGCGCCGCTGCTCGACGACGCCGACCCGCTGGTGCGCGCGGCGGCGCTCACCGCCCTGCGGTCCGCCGGCT
>NZ_JAVSCF010000166.1:0-14389 GCF_031932565.1 Streptomyces sp. B1866 | reverse complement strand
CCAGCAGGCGGGCCGCCCGCGCGGGGTCGCCGCCCAGGGCGTACGCGCCGGCCAGCCCCTCCAGAGCGAGGGCCACCGCGCGCGGGCCGCCGGCGGCGCGGGCGGCGGCCAGGCCCTCGCGGTGCAGGGCCAGAGCCGTGGCCGGGTCGCCGCGCAGCTCGGCGATGAAGCCGAGTTCGGCCAGGAGGAAGGCCGTACCGGGGTCGCCGTCCCACTGGCGGCACCAGTCGAGCCAGCCGCGCAGGTGCCGCTCGGCGGCGTCCAGGTCGCCCCGGCGCCGGGCCGCCATGCCCAGGCCGACCTCGGCGAACTGCTCGGCGCGCGGGTGCGCCTGCTCGGCCGCGAGCCGCCTGGCCCGCTCGTGGTAGGCGTCGGCGGCCGCGTGGTCGCCGGCCAGCAGGGCCAGGCGGCCGAGCAGCGAGAGCCGGGCGGCCACCTCGGGCCACAGCCGCAGCTCCTCGGCCGTGCGCAGGCCGTCCCGGTGCAGGGCGGCGGCCCGCGCGTAGTCGCCGGTGATCTCGGCCAGGGTGCCCAGGACCATGTGCGCGTACGCCCGGCCCCAGCGGTCGTCCAGCTCCCGGAACAGCGCCAGGCTCCGCTCGCCGTCCCGCCCGGCCGCGGCCGGGTCGGCGGTCACCGCCTGGGACGCGCGCACGGCCAGTGCCGCAGCCGTGCCCCACCGGTCGCCGTGCGCGCGGAAGGCCGCGAGCGCCTGGGCGAGCAGTTCCGGGCTCAGGGACGGGTCGCCGAAGCCGCTCCCCACCATCCCCAGGAACCACCGCGCGCGGGCCCGCGCGAGCGGGGCGGGCACGGCGTCGCAGACCGCGCGGATACGCTCGGCCGACACCGGCCCGGTGCCGTCGAAGACGAGCAGTTCGACTCCCACCCGCCAGGCGGCGGCCGTCGCCCGCAGCCCCGCCACGGCGTCCGCGTCCGCGTCCCTGTCCAGGTCCGGGCCCGGGCCCGCGTCCATGTCCAGGTCCGGGCCCGCGTCCCCGCCCGCCGCCCCGGTCGCGCTCCCGCGCGTGCCGAGCGCCAGGTCCAGCGCGCGCCGCGCCTCGCCGAGCCGCCCGCGCAGGAACCAGTACCAGACCAGGGCGGTCACCAGCCGCAGCGCGGACCCGGCCGCGCCGCGGCGTACGAGGCCGTCCAGGGCGTTGCGCAGGTTGGCGCTCTCGGCGTCCAGGCGGCGCAGCCACTCCTGCTGGCCGGGGCCGCGCAGGTGCTCCTCGGCGGCCGCGGCGAGGTCCGTGTAGTACCGCGCGTGCCGACGGCGGGTGCGCTCCGCCTCGCCCGCCTCGTCGAGGCGTTCGGCGCAGTAGGCCGCCACGGACTCCAGCAGCCGGTAGCGCCCGTCGGCCGCGACGACCAGCGAGCGGTCCACCAGGCGCGCCAGCACGTCGAGCACCCGCTCCGGGCGGACGCCGTCCCCCGCGCAGACGGCTTCGGCGGCGTCGAGAGCGCACCCGTCGGCGTACACGGCCAGGCGGCGCAGCACCGCGCGCTCGTCGCCGGTCAGCAGCTCCCAGCTCCAGTCGATCACCGCGCGCAGCGTGCGCTGCCGCGGCGGGGCGCCGCGCCGCCCGGCGGTCAGCAGCTGGAAGCGGTCGTCCAGGCGCTCGGCGAGCTGCTGGGCGGGCAGCGCGCGGATCCGGGTGGCCGCCAGCTCCAGCGCGNAGCTGCTGGGCGGGCAGCGCGCGGATCCGGGTGGCCGCCAGCTCCAGCGCGAGCGGCAGGCCGTCCAGGCGGCGGCAGACGGCGGCGACGGCGCGCTCGTTGCGGGCGGTCACCGCGAAGCCCGGCGCGGCCGCCGCGGCGCGGGCCGCGAACAGCCGTACGGCGTCGTCCTGGTCCAGCGGCGCGACGGCGGCCAGCCGCTCGCCCGGCAGCTCCAGCGGCTCCCGGCTGGTGGCCAGCACCCGCAGCTCCGGCGCGGCCCGCAGCAGCGCCTCCGCCACCTCGGCGACGGGGCCGATGACGTGCTCGCAGTTGTCCAGCACCAGCAGGGCGGGCCGCGCGCGCAGCGCCCGCGCGAGCCGGTCGACGGCCCGCGCGGGCCCGTCGTCCCGGACCCCCAGGGCGGCGGCCACCACCTCGCCGACGCGGTCCGCCCCGGGATCGGCCGCGCGGTCCAGGCCCGTCAGCTCGACCAGCCACACGTCGGGACCGCCGGAACCGGACGCCAGGACGCGGGCGGCGACCTCCAGGGCGAGCCGGGTCTTGCCGACCCCGCCGGGCCCGGTCAGGGTCACCAGGCGGCCGTCGCGGAGCAGGGCGCGCACCCGCTCGACCGCGCGGTCACGGCCGACGAGGTCGGCGGGACCGGTGAGCGGTGCGGGCAGGTTCGTACGGGGGCCGGGGCCTGGGTCGGGGCCGGACGGCGGCGGGCCACCGGAATCCGAGCCCCCGCGCGGGAGGCCCGCCGCCGCACCCGAGCCCGCCGCTCCCCGCCCCCGGAACGGCGCGGTCGGCGCGGGTGGTGTGGAGGACGGTGCGGTCGGCACGGACCCGGCGCGCGGCCCGAGGGCCGGGTCCTGCCGCAGGACCGCGTCGTGCGCGGCGGCCAGCTCGGGCCCCGGCTCCACCCCCAGCTCACCGGCGAGCAGGCGGCGCGCCTCGCGGTAGCTCGCCAGGGCCTCGCCCTGCCGCCCGGCCTGGTACAGGGCCCGTACGTGCAGGGCCCGCAGGCGCTCGCGCAGCGGGTGCTCGGCGACCAGCGCGGCCAGCTCACCGGCCACGCCCTGCTCGCCCAGGTCCAGCCGCGCCCGCGCGTACGCCTCCTGGGCGGCGAGCCGCCGTTCGGCCAGCCGCAGGGCGGCCGGGCGGACGAACTCCTCGTCGGCGACGTCCGCGAACGCGGGCCCGCGCCACAGGCCCAGGGCCTCGGCGAACAGCGCGGCCTGCGCCTCGGCGTCCGGCTCGTCCCACGCGCGGGACGTCAGCGCCTCGAACCGGCCCGCGTCCACGGCGTCGTCCCCGACCGCCAGCCGGTACCCGGGAGGCCGCCACTCCACCAGGCCGGGGTCGCCGAGGGCCGCGCGCAGCCGGGAGACCTTGCCGCGCAGCACGGCGGCCGGATCGGCCGGAGGCCGCGCACCCCACAGGTGCTCCACCAGCCGGTCGGCGGGCACCACGCGCCCGGGACGTACGAGCAGACCGGCCAGCAGGGCGCGGACCTTCGCCTCCGGGATGCCGACGGGCCGCCCGTCCGCCGCCCACACGGCCAGCGGCCCGAGCACCCCGTAACGCATGGGACCACGGTACGCCGCGACGCCCCCGGACCCCGGGGAACGCCCCCGCGCCCCCCAGGAAGCCGACCGCGACCGAACCCCCGAAAACCCGACCGCACCCCACCGGAAACCCGACCGGACCACACGGGCGCCACCCCGGAAACCCCACCGGCACCGAACCGGCACCCGACCGGCACCCGACCGGCACCCCCCACCCGCACAGTCGCCCCATGAACGCACCCAGCACCCCGAACACCCCCGCTCCCACCCCCGACCCCGCCCGAACCCCCGTCACCGTCATCGGCCTCGGCCTCATGGGCCGGGCCCTGGCGGCCGCCCTGCTGGACGCGGGACACCCCACGACCGTGTGGAACCGCACTCCCGCCGCCGCCGACCTCCTCGTGGCCCGGGGCGCGACCCTGGCGGACACGCCCGCCGCCGCGGCCCGCGCGAGCGGGACGGTGGTCGTCTGCCTGGCGACGTACGAGGTCATGTTCGACGTGCTCGACTCCGCCGCGCTCGGCGGCCGGACCCTGGTCAACCTCGTCTCGGGCACCCCGGACGACGCCAGGGAGGCCGCCGCCTGGGCCGCCGAACGCGGCGCCGAATACCTCGACGGCGCGATCATGGCCGTACCGCAGATGATCGGCAGCCCCGAGGCCCAGCTCTTCTACGGCGGCCCGAAGGACGTCTTCGAGGAGCAGGAGCCCGTGCTGCGGCGCTTCGGCGGCGGCACCGTGCACCTCGGCTCGGATCCCGGCATCGCGCTCGTCTACGACCTGGCCCTGCTGACCCTGATGTACGCGGCTCTCCTGGGCCTGCGCCACGCCCAGACCCTGGCCCGCGCGGCGGGCGTCACCGCGACGGACCTCCAGCCGTACCTGTCGTCGTGGATCGCCCACCTGATCCTGCCGCTGACGGGCCCGGAGGACGCCGCCGCGGTCGACAGCGGCGAGCACGCCACCGATGTCGCCACCCTCAGCGCCAACGCGCTCGCGGTCGGCCACATCACCCGCGCGAGCCGCCAGTCCGGCGTGCCCGTCGGCTGGCTCACCGCCCTGCGCGCGCAGCTCGACCAGGCGATCGCCGACGGGCACGGGGCCGACGGTTTCAGCCGCCTGATCGACTACGCGCGGACGGTCCCGGGGGACGGGGAGGCGGGCGAGCCGGACGCGTGACGGCATGCGCGGGCGGGCGGCAGCGGCGGCCACCGTAAGGAGGACCGCCGCCCGCGCCCGGGGAGAGCCGCCCGGGCAGGGCCCGAACCCCGGGCGGGCCCCGCACCCCCGCGATGCCCCCGGACACCCCCGCGACGCCCCCGGGCCCCCGTGACGACCGCCTACTGGCCGACCAGCCCCGGCCGCAGCACCTTGGTGTACAGCACCGCGCCGCCCACCTCCCGCAGCCGGACGGTCAGCTCGCCGCTGCCGCCGTCGATGTCGACCTGGCCGAAGAACTGGAAGCCCTCGGCGGGCGAGACGTTCGCGCGGGTCGGCGCCTTGACGAATGCACGCTGCGGGCCGAACGTCCCGTCCAGCGGCGACGCCGGGAAGGCGCCCGCGTTCAGCGGCCCGGAGACGAACTCCCAGAACGGCGCGAAGTCCTTGAAGGCCGCCCGCGCGGGGTCGTAGTGCTGCGCCGCGGTGTAGTGCACGTCGGCCGTCACCCACACCGTGCCGGTGACCCGCTGGTGCTTGACGTGCCGGAGCACGTCGGCGATCTGGAGCTCGCGGCCGAGCGGCGCGCCGGGGTCGCCCTGCGCGACGGCCTCGAAGTCGGTGGGCCCGTCGGACACCACGATGCCCAGCGGCATGTCGCAGGCGATCACCTTCCACACCGCGCGGGACCGCGACAGCTCCCGCTTGAGCCACGCGGTCTGCTCGGCGCCGAGGATGCCCTGGGCGTCCTCCGGCTGGCGGCCCGGGGAGTTGGGGTCGCGGTACGTACGGCAGTCGAGCACGAAGACGTCCAGCAGCGGCCCGTGCCGCAGCACCCGGTAGACCCGCCCGGAGCCGTCCGACCGCAGCGAGCGGACGGGGACGTACTCGGCGAACGCCCGGCGGGCCCGCGCCGCCAGCACGTCGACGCTCTTCTCGGTGTAGCGGGAGTCGGTCAGGATCTCGCCGGGGTACCAGTTGTTGATCACCTCGTGGTCGTCCCACTGGACCACGGTGGGCACCTGGGCGTTGAAGCGGCGCAGGTTGGCGTCGAGGAGGTTGTAGCGGTAGTTGCCCCGGTACTCGTCCAGCGTCTCGGCGACCTTGGACTTCTCGGACGTGGTGACATTGCGCCAGACACGGCCGTCGGGCAGGGCGACGGTCGCCGGGATCACCCCGTCCGCGTAGATGTTGTCGCCGCTACAGACGAAGAAGTCCGGGTCGAGCCGCAGCATGTCGTCATAGATCCGGTAGCCGCCGCGGTCCGGGTCGATGCCCCAGCCCTGCCCGGCCAGGTCCCCCGACCACAGGAACCGCACGTCCTCGCGGCGCGCGGGCGCGGTGCGGAACGTTCCGCGCACCGGCTCGCTCGTACGGCGCGGGTCGTCCGGGTCGGCCAGCAGCACCCGGTAGTGCACCTGCGCGCCGGGCGGCAGGCCGTGCAGGGCGGTGGTGCCGGTGAAGTCGGTCTCGGGCCCGACCAGCGGCCCGACCCAGCGTCGCGCGCGGGCGAACGATTCGGTGGCGGAGGTCTCCACGACCATCCGCGCGGGCCGGTCGGACCGCACCCACACCAGCCCGGAGGTCGCCGTCACGTCCCCGGCCTGCACGCCCGAGAGCGCACTCGGCCGCCCGGACAGCACCTGCGCGGGCGCGCCCCACGCGCGTGCGGCCACCGTGGCGGGCACCACCAGCCCGCCCCCCGCGACGGCCGCGCCCCGCAGCACGCTCCGCCGCCCCACCCCGTGGGCCCCCTCCGCGTTCCGTCCGCCTGCCGCGCCGGGTATCCGGTCCATGACGACCCCTCCTGGTGCCAGATGCGTTCGTTGTGCCGATCCGTTTGCTATCGGCCCGAGATGCCCCTGGTACGAACGGGGAGTGAACCGGGATGGACGACGACGGGCCCGAGCGGCCGGGCCTGTGCGGGGTCGGCGGGGGCCGCCCCCGGTCTGGCCGGGCCGCCGCCGGTTCCCGATCAGATTGTCCCAACGCGGTGGGCAACCGAGTGTGCCTGCCAGCGAGGACTGAGGCCCCGGGGCCCGGTTACGGCGGCCGGGCCCTCGACTTGCTTTCACACGGACCGGATGTGGTGGAGCAGGAGCAGCGCGGCGACGGTGTTGGCGGAGCGGACTTCGCCGCGTGTGACCAGGTCCGGTACGTCCTTCAGGGGCACCCAGGCGCGGCGTTCGGACTCGAAGTCGTCTTCCGGGTGGCCGATGTGCTCGGCGCCTTCGGCCCAGTAGACGTGGTGCCGGGCGTCGGACAGCCCGTTGGAGGGCTCGACGGTGAGGAGGTGGCGCAGCGGGCCGAGGGGCCGCCATCCGGTCTCTTCGAGCATTTCGCGGGCGGCTGCGTCCTTGAGGTCTTCGCCGTCCTCCACGACTCCGGCTGCCAGTTCCCAGCCCCAGGAGTCCGGGATGAACCGGTGGCGCCACAGGAGCAGCACTTCGTCGTTGTCGTTGACGGCGGTAGCGAGTGCGACGGGGCGCTGCCGGATCAGGTAGTGGTCGAGGTGGCGCCCGTCGGGCAGTTCCACGTCGGCGAGGTTCACCCGTAGCCACGGGTTTTCGTAGACGGTGTGCTCGCCGTGGTTCTTCCATACGGACATGTCGTGCTGCTCTTCTCGCTCGGCGGTCCGCGTTCCGGGGGGTTCAGCCCAGGTACGGCTGGGGCCGGTTCTCCAGGAAGTGCCGGACGCGCAGGCGCTGGGTGTGGTGCATGGGCAGTGCGTCGAGTTCGTCGGGTGGGACGAAGCGCAGTTCGGTGGACTCGTCGGAGATGGCCAGGCTGCCGCCGGTGACGCGGGCGGTGAAGCAGACGTTGAACTGCCTGCGGACCTCGCCGTCCGTGTAGGCGATGATGTGGCGGGGGTCGGTGTAGGTGCCGACGAGGCCGGTGATCTCGATGTCGAGGCCGGTCTCTTCCTTGACCTCGCGGACGGCCGTGCCGGGCAGCGAGTCGGTCATCTCCATCCCGCCGCCGGGCAGGGCCCACAGGCCGTTGTCGCGGCGGCGCTGGAGCAGGATGCGCCCGGCGTCGTCGGTGACGACGGCGGAGGCGGCGACGACCAGGCTGTTGGGCTCGGGTGCGGCCGGGTCGTCGTAGTACTCGGTGCGTGTCACGGTCATCCCTCCTGCGCCGGAGTCGCTGTTGCCCACACAGCGTCGAAGCTCGCAGTGTAGGTGTCGAACATGCCGCCCGTGCCGCTCCGGCGCAGGTGCCAGACAGGGGCCGCGTAGGCATTCACCCCCCACACGTGAGCGTTGACCATAATCTGGTCGTCGGCACGGTAGAGGGAGTTGTAGAGAGTCGTGCCATGAGTGCGGATCTCGACGCCCGGTGTGCCGACCAACGTCGCGTAGTGCATAAGCGCCAGTTGACAGCGGGACTCGATGCCCCCGAACTTCTCCTCGCGGCCGCGCTGATGAACGTTCGGGCTGTGGGCCTCGCCCACGGCGATGCGTACGGCACAGCCTTCGGCAGCCCGCTCCCGTAGGAGGTCGTTCAGCCTGGGGTACGCCTCGTGCAGGAAGACGGCGGCATATACCAACACGTCGATCTTTTGCCGGGCCTGCGCCAGCATGTCAACGAACGCCGATACGGGGATGTCAGCGCGTTGCCCGTAGAGCGCCACCAGTTCGGGACTGACGGCGCGGGCGGGCCGCGGCTGCCTGAGCGATGGCCACAGTGCGTACACGTCTTCTCCCAGCGTTTCGGCCGCCAGCATGGCTGTCGCTCGACGTGGTGTACGACCCTGGTTGACCCACCGCTCGACGGATTTGGGATCCACCTCGACCTGCTGAGCGAGAGCGGCGTACGTCCAACCGCTGGCCGCCATGACGGCACGTAGTTTCTCGTTGGCCACCACAGTCTCTCCCTGCTGTCCGGGACGGCACCAGGGACGTTCTACGCGATGCGGGACGTCCCCAAGTGTGGTTTGGAGGAGGTTCCTCCGTCCTGGTGAACGGCGCGACGATCCCGCTACGCGCACCGAGGAGCCCTCAGCGGATGGCTGGACTGTTCCGACGCCAGCCCATCCGCACGAGAGCGCTCCCGGGAGTCGGCATCACCCACCCCACAAGTGAGCTACCGAGGCGGCATGGCATGTCCGGGATGACGATCGAGGTCTACAGGCTGGCCCCTGAGAGGGGACGACGAGTGCTGGGGGGTGGTTGGGCGTGGCGGTGATGACGATCCGGGTGTACCGGCTGGACCCGGTGAGCGGTGAGCAGGCGGAGGTGAGTTCCTGTTCTGTGCGGGGTGAGCCGAGTAAGTCGTTCGTTCCGGCGTCGTGTGAGTGGCCTCGGTGCGAGTGCCTCCGCTGCCAGGCGAAGGCCACGGGCCCGGAGGGGGAGCGGTGAGCGGGCTGGTCCCGCTGCCGTGGTCCACGGTGGACGGCACGCCCTGCTACACCGTCCCGGCCCCTGACGGCCACGGCCCTGGGCCGGTGGGCGTGCTGGCGGACGCCTGGGAGGACGCGCAGGTGCTGGCCGCGCGCAGCGTGCTGGGGGCGACGCGGGTCTGGCTCGCCTCGGGCGCCCGCGTGGACGGTGGGCGGTTGCGGGCGGGGGCGGTGCGGCTGGTGTGGGCGCTGGTCCGCGTGGTGCGGGTCGCCGAGATGCGCGGCAAGCGCCTGGAACGGGTCGACCCCGGCGAGGCGGCACGGGTGGAGATGGCCCGGGTGCTCCTCGGGCACACCGAGGACCTGATCATCACCGGCAACGCCGAGACCTGTCAGATGCGCTACGTCCTGGCACGGCTGGTCGAGTGCCTGACCGCCCTGGTCGAGGTCGCCGAGGCCCGGGGCGCGCTGCTCGCCGCCCACGACGACGGCGGGGCGCGGTGCGGGAAGGGGGCGTGCGGGTGACCGGCACCGCAGGCCCATCCCCGGCGGTCCGGCCCGGCGGCGGGCGGTGGGTGTCCGCTCAGTGCGCAGGTGACCGCCGCCAGGACTCCCGGCGGCCCGCCGCGCGGAAGTCGCCACGATTCCTTTCCGTCCTCCACCCGGTCCGTACATCGAGACCAGAGCCGACCGCCCCGGCGCCCCGGGGCCGTACGGAGCGACGTAAGGACCGACATGCCGCAGACCCCGCAGACGCCGACACCGGCGACGCCCGCTTCCCCAGACCCGGACCGAGCAGGCGCGCCGCCGACCCCGACCCCGACCCCGACCCCGCCCCCGGCCGAGACGGCCCTGTCCGCTCGCGGCAGAGGCTGGGCGCTGGTCCTGGCGGGCCTCGGCGCGTTCCTGTGCTCCCTCGACGTGGTGGTCGTCGCCACCGCCCTGCCGGTGCTGCGGGACTCCCTCGGCGCGAGCCTGGCGGACCTCGAATGGACGCTCAACGCCTACAACCTGGCCTTCGCCTGCCTGATGCTCACCGGCGCGGCGCTGGGCGACCGCTTCGGCCGCCGCCGGACGTACCTCGCCGGGCTCGCGGTCTTCGGGCTCGCCTCGGCGGCGGCGGCGCTGTCGCCGGGCGCGGGGGCGCTCATCACCGCGCGCGTGGTGCAGGGAGCCGGGGCGGCCGCGGTGCTGCCGCTGACGCTGACCCTCATCAGCGACGCGTTCCCGGCCCGTAGCCGGGGGGTGGCGATCGGGCTGTGGGGCGGCATCACGGGGCTCGGAGTGGCCGCCGGGCCGGTGCTCGGCGGGGCCATCACCGAGGGGGTCTCCTGGCAGTGGATCTTCTGGATCAACGTGCCGGTCGTGGCCGTCATGATCCCGCTGTCCGCGCTGCGGCTGCGGGAGAGCCGCGGGCCGCGGCCGGAGCTGGACGTGGCCGGTCTGGTGCTCGCGGCGGCGGGCATGTTCGCGCTGGTGTGGGCGCCGGTGCGGGCGCCGTCGGCGGGCTGGGGGAGTGCCGAGGTGGTCGGCGCGCTGGTGGCGGGCGCGGCGCTGGTGGCGGCCTTCCTGCTGTGGCAGCGGCGGGCACCGCACCCGATGCTGCCGCTGGCCTACTTCCGCCGCCGCGACTTCACCGTCGCCAACGCGGTGATCTTCTTCCAGTTCCTGTCGCTGCTCGGCTCGCTGTTCATGATCAGCCAGCTCTTCCAGATCGGCCTGGGCAACTCGCCGCTCCAGGCGGGCGTACGGATCCTGGTGTGGACGGGCATGCCGATGATCGCCGCTCCGGCCGCCGGGGTGCTGGCCGAACGGTTCGGCACCCGGCCGTTCCTGCTGCTCGGCCTCGTACTCCAGGCGGCGGGGCTCGGCTGGCTGGCGGCGGTCACCGAGCCGGGAGTGGGGTACGGGACGCTGGTCGGGCCGCTGATCATCGCGGGGGTGGGGATCGGCATGATCTTCTCCACGTCCGCCGCCGCGGTGACCGCCGCGGTCCCGCTCCAGGACACCGGCGTCGCCGCGGGCACCAACACCACCCTGCGCGAGCTGGGCGGCGTGTTCGGCATCGCCATCCTCTCCGCGGTGTTCGCGCACCACGGCGGCTACGCCTCACCGGCGGACTTCGTCGACGGCTTCCAGCCCGCGCTGTGGACCGCGTCGGCCCTGGCCGCCGTGGGGGCGGTGGCGGCCGCCTGCGCGCCGGGCCGGGCGGCGGACCCCGTCGCCGTACGGGCACGGAAGGGCTGAGCGGGACCCCGCGGCGCGGCGGGCGGCGACCTGACGCGGACAACCGCCGGACACGGCCACGCCGGGACGTACGCGTGCCCGGTACGGCCGTGGCCCGGCGCGGCCGCGGGCCGCCGACCGATGCGTTTTTCCGGCTCCCGGAGTCTGCACAGTCAGTCAGACCGACGTCTGCTCGGGCAGACCGGAACACCGCCGGATCGAGGGAGCCCTGCGATGGCTGGCACGGTGACGGACCCCGGAGGACGGCCCACGGCCGCGGCCTCCCGACCCCCGCGTGTGCGGACGGCCGCGGCGCCGCCCGGCAGCGAGTTCGAACGCCTGACGGCGCCGTACCGGCGGGAACTGCTGGCGCACTGCTACCGCATGCTCGGCGCGCCCGACGAGGCCGAGGACCTGGTCCAGGAGACGTACCTGCGCGCCTGGCGCTCCTTCGACGGCTTCCAGGGCCGGTCCTCGCTGCGCGTGTGGCTCTACCGGATCGCGACCAACGCCTGCCTGACCGCCCTCGAACACCGCGCCCGGCGGCCCCTGCCCTCCGGACTCGGCGGCCCCGGCGACGACCCGGAGGCCCCGCTGGCCGCCGCCCCGCCCGGCGTCGACTGGGTCCGGCCCCTGCCCGACACCCTGCTGGCGGCCACCCCCGGGGACCCGGAGACGGTGGTGGCCGCGCGCGGCAGCGTACGGCTGGCGCTGATCGCCGCCCTCCAGCACCTGCCCGCCCGGCAGCGGGCGGTCCTCATCCTGCGGGACGTACTGGCCTGGCGGACCGCCGAGGTCGCCGACCTGCTCGGCACCTCCACGGCGGCGGTCAAGAGCCTGCTGCAACGGGCCCGGGCGGAGCTGGAGGCCGCGACGCCGCGCGAGGAGCAGTTCGCCGAACCGGCCGAACCGGCGACGCGGGCCCTGCTCGACCGCTACATGGCCGCCTTCGAGAACGCCGACGCGGCCGCCCTGGCCCGGCTGCTGCACGCCGACGCCGTGCTGGAGATGCCGCCGCTGCCGACGTGGTTCGCCGGCCGGGAGGCCGTCGTCCGCTTCCTCGCCGCCACGGTCCTCGGCGCACCCGGTCTGCTGCGGCTGGTCCCCGTGGGCGCCAACGGCCAGCCGGCGGCGGCGACGTACCGGCGGGAGGCGGACGGCCTGCACCACGCGCACGCCCTCCAGGTGCTCACCACGACGCCGGGCGGCGTCTGCCGCGTCGTCGTCTACCTGGAGCCGGGGCTGTTCGCCGCCTTCGGGCTGCCGGGTGCGGTGGGCTGCCCGTAGCGCCGGGGGCCGGTGGCATCAGCCGGTGGCATCAGTCGTACCGGCGACGTCCCGCCCGCGTGAGGACCGCTGACCCGGACGCCCGGGCCATGTCAGACCCCGCCCCTACCATGAGTGGTGAACGGCGACCGGTGGGGGCCGGGAGCCAGAGGGGGGCTGGCGAGCGATGGGGGATGCTGTCCGCCGTGGGGGCGGGCCCACCTTCCGGGAGTGCCGCGCCGCCGCACATGCGGTGAGTAAGGCCCAGCACGGCCGGGTGGCGCTGCTGACCGCCCGGCAGCGCGGCAAGACCGGGCTGGTCCGGTTACGCGGTCCGCTGTCGGTGATGCTGTACGTCGCCGCGTACGACGGGCGGCTGGTGTGGCGGGACCTCGGCTGCTTCGCGCTGCTCGAACCCCCGCCCAGGGTCCGCCACCGCAGCCGAGGCGGCGGCCTGCGCATGCGGGCGCTGCGCGGGGTGGACCGCTACTGGGACTGGCTGTGGTACCTCGGCCCTCCTTTGCTCGAACTCGCCGCCGCCGTGTGCATGGTGCCGTTCCGCTTCGCCGTCGCGGGACTGCTGCTCGCCCTGCTGGCCGTGGTCCACGTCGCCGTGTGGATGCTGCTGTCGGGCGCGGTGTCCACGGCGTGGATCGTCCGGGCCTTCAGCCTGAAGGGCCACGGCGACGAGGCGGCGTCCGAAGAGCTGCCCGGGCGGCACTGGGCGGTGCGGCTGCTCCACCAGGACCGGCCGGACCGGGACCGTACGCAGGAGCTGCTGCGCCGCACCCGGGACCGGCTGGCCGCCATCGTGTCGGTACGGGCCGACGCGGCGGCCGGGTGGCACGGCTACGCGGTACGGCAGGGCCGGCTCGCCGAGACGCTGGTGATCCTCCAGCAGGGCGTGACGACGGACGAGGCCCGCCGGGCCGTCGAGGCGTGGAGCACCGCCGTCGGCGGCCACGGCCGCGGGGCCGCGGTGATGGTGGTGCCTCCGGAGGCGAAGGGCCCGGACCCGGCCGAGCGCAGGCTGATCGACTCCGGCGCCTTCGGCCTGTGGTACCTCCTCGCGCTCGTCGCGCTGGTCGTGCTCATGGCGCCCTCGGTGGCGGACTGGGAGCGTTCGGCCTGCCCACGCACGGGGTGCTCCGGCCGTCCGGCGACGTACCTCGACGCCGTGCACTGGCTGAGCCAGCGGCTGCTGCTGAGCGACCCGCCGGGCCTGGCGCCGGCGACCGACCGGGTGTGGATCATCGGCTGGCTCGTCAGCGCGGCGGGTCTGATGGCGGTTCCGGTGTCCTGGTTGGCCGTACGTCAGAACCGCCGATACGCGCGGCTCAGAGAGGAGCCGTACGAGAGGATGAGAAGACAGGTGGAGAACCGGACGAGCCTGCTGGTCCTGGTGACGAACACGACCGAGCGCACGGCGGTCTTCCAGGCCGTACGGGCGGTCAACGGCCGCGAGCCCGAGCCGCGTTTCCTGAAGGACCACACCGTGTTCGCGCTCGGGCCGGTCAGCGGCGTCGACGTGCTCGTCGCCCAGACCGAGCAGTCGGCCCACGGGCCGGGCGGAGCGACCGTCGTCGCCGCCTCCCTGCTCGACCAGCTCACGCCCGACTACCTCATCATGGTCGGGATCTGCTGGGGGCTGCGCCCCGGCGACGGGCAGCGGCTCGGCGACATCCTGGTGGCCGGCCAGCTGCGGGTCATGGACCACCGGAAGGTCACCGAGACCCCGGACGGCGGCCAGGCCGTCATCCTGCGCGGGGACAAGGTGACGGCGTCGAGCCTGCTGCTGGACCGGCTGCGAGCCGCGGAGGTCGCCTGGCGCGGCGAGAGCGCCGTGCACTTCGGCCTGATGCTCTCGGCCGGGACGCTCAGCAACGCCCGGTCCGTACGCGACCGGTTCGCCGAGCTGGAGCCGGACGCCATCGGCGGCGAGATGGAGGGCAGCGGCGTCTACGCGGCCGCCGCGCGGGGCCGCACCCACTGGATCCTCGTCAAGGCCATCTCCGACTGGGGCCACGGGAAGACGGACGACGCGCGGGAGCCGGCCGCGCGCAACGCCGCGGAGTACGTGGTGGCCATGCTGCGGATGGGTGCCCTGGACCCGCGGCCGTGACCCGCGTCCTGGCGCCCGCCTGCGAGCCGCGGCCGGGCGCCGCCGG
>NZ_JAVSCF010000165.1:0-14409 GCF_031932565.1 Streptomyces sp. B1866 | reverse complement strand
GCGGTGGCCGGTGGTGCTGCTGGCGGTCGCGGTGGGCGTGTACGGCTGCGGGGTGGCGACGGCCCTGCTGGAGTTGGCGTACACGCGCGTGGTCGCGGACATCACCGGTGAGCGGCTGTCCCGGGTGGTGGCGGAGGCCGGATACACCGTGGATCCGGTGGTCGAGGAGCTGGTGAAGGTCGCGCCGCTGGCACTGGCCGGGTGGAACGTACGCATTCGCCGCCAGTGGGGGCTGACCGACTTCGTAGTCCTCGGAGCGGCTCTCGGCGCGGGGTTCGGGCTGCTGGAGGCCGTTGCCAGGTTCGGCATGGAGGCGGATCGGGCGATCACGCACCCGGACGGCGGGTGGATCATCCGCCGCAGCCTGTTGAACATCCGCTACATTCCCGGCCCCGACCAGGTGCTCTCCGCGTGGTTTCCCGCCCCGACGGCCACGCTGGGGCTGGGTGAGCTGCATCCGGTGGCGCAGACCAGTCCGCATCTGGTGGATTCGGCCTTGGCGGCGCTGGGGGTGGGGGTGCTGCTGCGCGCCCGGGGCTGGTGGCGGCTGGCGTGCGTACTGCCGGTGGCGGCGGCCTCGGCGCACCACATCCTGTACAACTACGCCGCCGAGCACCCCCGCAACCATGGCGCCCAGTCATTGGTCGACGGGCTGGACGGGCGGCTGTGGCTGGTGCCGCTGGCNCCGAGCACCCCCGCAACCATGGCGCCCAGTCATTGGTCGACGGGCTGGACGGGCGGCTGTGGCTGGTGCCGCTGGCGTGCTTGGCGGTGGCGATGGCCGCGGACTGGTGGCAAGGGCGGCGGGCCCGGCTCGTGGTGCCGGGGGTGCTGGTGCGCGGGGAGCGTGCCGGACGGCCGGGAGCGGTGGGGCTGGCGGGGTACGGGGCGTGGTGTACGCCGTGGTCGGCGCTGCTGGTGTGGCGCTTCGCCCGGCTGCGCAGGGCGCTGCTGTACACGGCCTTCCGGCCCGCGTACCCCGGGCGGGAGGTCCTGCACCAGGCGGTCGTCCAGACCGCCGCCCGGCTGGACGCCACCGACCACGAGGCCGCCTGGCGCGGCACGGGCTGGCGCACCCTTCGACGGCCGCCTCGCACCGGCCGGGGCTGGCGGCGCGTGGGGGGCGTGCTGGTCCCGCTGTTCCTAGCGGCTCCGGCCGTGCTGTTCTGGGGCGTCGCCTCTTTCCCGAGCAGTCCGGCGTACGGGAGTGGTTCACCACGGGCGCCGGACCGCGCATCCTGACCGGGTTCGGGATCGCGGGCCTGGTGTGGACCGGCTGGGCGCTGGCCCGACTCGCGGGCGCGTGGCGGCCGACGCACGCCGTGCCCCTGGCCGAAGCCCTTGCCGTCCTACGGTTCCGCCTGTGGACCGCCCTGGGCGGAGCCGTCACCGGCATTCTGCTGTTCGTCCGTCTGCAAAACGGCATGGCCCCCACCGACCCGGCCATCAGCAACCGCCTCCACCTCATCGACGCCCTCGACGACTTCCTCGCCTACGCCGGCTTCGCCCTCCTCCTGCTCGCTCTCCTTGCGCTGATCCCGACCGGCGGCGGCCTCGCCCTCGCCACCACTGGAGTCGCCGCAGGAACCATGACCGCCGAAGCCGCCGTCCAAGCCGCCGCCATGGGCACCCTGGGCATCGCCCTCATGGCAGCGCCAAGCGGCGGAGCCTCTGGGGACTCGACTTCGCCGCGGGAGAGCGGACAGGGCTCTCAGCAGGGAGATGGGGCGGAGTCCACTGGGAGGGCGAGAGTGAGACGCGGGAAGGAGTACGAGGACTACCTACAGGACAGGCTGGGCGGGAACGGCTCCTTCAAAGCAGGGAAGCGTGAATTCGACGGTTCGTCCACTCGGAGCGACGGAACCGAAGTCTGGTACGAAGCGAAGTCGGGCAGATACTGGGAGCTCGCAAGCGGGGACCCGAAGGTACTGGCGAAGTTCAAGTCGAATCTGGGGGAGGCTCGACTGATAGCGGAAGAAAATGGCAGGCAGTTTGAGCTAGTATCCGATAAGCCCATACCGGACAACATCGTCAGGCGGCTGTCCAAGAAGAACTATACGTGGCGGGTCGTTCCGAAGGAGCCGGGTTAGAATGTCCAGGACAGCAGATATTGATTTCACATTCGAAGCACCGATCACCGTGGCGCGGACACTCGGCGCTTTGGCGGCGTCAGGCTGGTCACCTGCCGAACCCCTGGGCGTCTCATACGCGGTCGAGGACGAGGACGGCGACCTCGACTGGTCCCGCACCCACCCGGATTCCCTGGATCAGACCCTGGCAACCCTAGCCGCCCGAGAGAAAGCGGGACAGAGCATCGGGATTTCCCTTTACCATGCCGAAGCGGGCACGGGTGGTCTGCTCATTTTTTTTGCCAGCCGCATAGAGATCTCCTTCTCGCCTCGCATTGACAGGCGTTCTCATCCTGTCGCAGAGGAGTTTACCGATCTCCCATGGTATCTCGACAGCATGTTGCCCGCCTTGTTCGATATCGGCCTGGTCGGCTACCGAGCTCAGGACATGGCCGACTAGTGTCGCGTGCGGAGCTACGACGAGCATTTTCTGTTACGCCGCAGCACAGCCTGCACCACGCCGGCGATCTGCTCCGCGATCTCCTCGCTTCGACCACGGGAACAGTCATGCACTATCAGAGCCCTAGGCAGGTTTCACCCGAGGAAGCCGCGGAAGTATTCCACTCGGACCGAGAGACGGAAATCGCGGAGACCCTGATCTCCACCGCACTGCATATTTCTGACAGACAGTGGGTGGAGCAATGGCTGATCCACTTCTCCACGCACCCCGCTCCTGCGGTGAGACGAGCGGCGGCGATTTCAGTGGGGCACCTTGCCGGGATTCATCGGCAGGTCTCTCCTCAGGCAGTGGAGGCAGTACGCGCCCTACTGGCTGATGGCGGGATCTCCGGCGCCGCATCCGACGCGTTGGAAGATGTGGAAATTTTCACTCGCAAGGAGCCGGGCTAGCATATCAAGGACGGCAGATATTGATTTCACGCGGTCGTCGCGCGGCACAGGCAGCGAGTGAAGGCGCGGAGCCTGGGCGCGCCCGCTCTCGAAGCGATGCTGCTGACACGCCAGGCACGCGGCCACACCAAGCTCGGCGAACGTCAGCCAGCGCTTCAGGCCCTCGGCCTGGCAGCCGAACGGTGCGCGCAGGGCCGTTCCGAACACGATCCGCACTGGCTGTACTGGATCAACGAGGGAGAGATCCCGGTCAGGCGGGAAGCTGCCATCTCGACCTCGGCGATCCCGTCGCCGCCGCCGACAGCCTCGCCAAGGCCACGCAGGCGCTGAACCCGGCGGCCGACTGTTAGCCGTCGTAGCGTCGCGGTTCTCGGACCGACGCGGCCGTGGGGGCTGGGCGTGGCGTTGCTGGTGGCGGCGGCCGTGTACGGCGTGGTGCAGCTTCTGCTGCCGTCGCTCCTCCGGGTTCGCGCCCGCTCTCAGCGCCGCATCTCCATCGCAGCCCTGACGTGCTACAAGCACGGCGAACGCTCCCGTTTGATCTACCGGCCGATCGTTCATCCGGACCACAAGACCGGCGGGCGCCGCAGCTTTGCTTGGAACGACTACCGCGACCTACTTATCTCGGCCCACCAGCAACTTGGCCGCCCCCTCGTACTGATATGGGACAACCTCAACGTCCACCGCGACCACCGCTTACGTGCGTTCATCGACGCCCAAGACTGGATTACCGTCCACTACCTGCCGCCCTACGCGCCGCAACTCAACCCAGTCGAAGGAATCTGGTCCCTGCTGCGACGCCGCTGCCAGGCCAACACCGCCTTCACCGACCCCGCGCACCTGATGCTCACCCTTCGGCAAGGGCTCCGGCAGATCCAGTACAGGCCCGCTCGCGTCGACGGATGCCTCGTCGGCACCGGACTCAGGAAGGAGAGTCCCTAGGCTGGTCGACCTCCGGCACGTCCCCACTGGGCCTCATCCCATTCCACGTATTCGATCTGGACGCCACCTGGCAGCTTGGCAGTCAGGTTCCTGCCAGTGGGAACGGCCTGCGGACCACGCACGATCTGCGCTCCGGTCCGTGTGAGCAGCGCATGGCACTCGTCGAGGTTACCGATGATGAGCGTGGCCACTGTCGCCCTGTAGGGCTCCAGCACTCGCTCATCGCCCGCCACCACCAAAACACGGCCGACCGTGGCCAACTCCAAGCCGTTCGGCATCGTGAAGCGGCTACTGATCGGCTCACCCGTAACCGCGGCGAGCGGAGCCAGCACCGCATCTAGTCGTTGGCGTAGGCGCGGGCGTAGGTACGGAAGATGCGCATGATCACCAACAAGGCGTCCAGAGATGCAGATATTCCCCTCGCCATCAGGACGAGGACGTGCGTCTCCGGCGACATCACGCATCAACCTTCAGTAACGCGCCACGCGGTAGCGGAGGTAGACGACTTTCGAGCTGAAGGTGCGGGTCTCGACGAGTTCGAGATCCACCCGGCGCTCGCGTCGGGGAAAGAACGGAATGCCACCGCCAACCAGCACCGGGTAGACCATGGCCCGGTACTCTTCGATCAGGCCCAACGCGGCCGCCTCGGCGGCGAGAGTCGCGCCCCCGATCGCGATGTCGCCCTCCCCCGGCTCGGCTCGCAACCGCTCGATCTCCTCCGCCAGGCTGCCGGAGGCCAGGCGGGCATTGCCCTGCACCGCCGACAGCGTGGTCGAGAACACCACCTTCGGGAGCGGCTTCCAGAGCGCGGCCCACTCGAACTCTGAGTCGTCAAGCGATGGATCCTGGTCGGCGGTCTCCCAGTACAGCATCGTCTCGTACAGCCGTCGTCCCAACAGGTGGACGCCGACCTCCCGAATCTCGTCGATCCAGAAACGAAAGACCTCCTCGTCGGGCGCCGTCCAGTCGAAGTCGCCGTCCGGCCCGACGATGTAGCCGTCAAGTGAAACGCTCATCGAACAGGTCACGCTGCGCATCAGAAGTCCTCCTCGGTAACGGGTTCGACAGTACGACCGCCGGACGCCGCAGGACTCATCGCGGCTCGCGGGATCCCTGAGCCGAGTCACCTCACAAGATCATTTCGTTGAGGGACCCCATGACGTGTGAGGCCGAGGGCAACGGCCTGCCCCTGTGGTGTGGTCCCCGCCCACAAGCCGTGACCTGGCCTTCGGCAAGCGGACCGCGAGGAGCGCGAAACACGGCACCGGAGCCGCTCGGTGGCGTCTCCGCGCAGCTCGTAGTGCGGCAGCAGGACACCACCCGCGCGGCCATGGTCTCCGGTGCCGGGGAGGCGAACGACGGCGTGACGTGATGCTCGGCCAGCCAATACCTGGTGAAGCCCGCCCGGTCCGCGAACTGGGCCAGATCGGTCGAGTTGTGCAGTGCTTCGGCCGCACTGCTTCCCTCGGGAATCATCGACTGGTCGAGTATCGAAATCTTTACAGCATGCCCTTTCGCGAGTAAGGGTGAGCGCCGGAGGACGGTGCCGGACAGGCGTCAGATTCCCGTCCGGGTTTCCGCTGCCGGGCCGCGTTCGCCGGCCGGCCGGAGCAGCCGGGCGACCAGGGACGCCGTACGGTCGTCGAACGCCGCCGCGTCGAACATGGCGGCCAGCTCCTCGCGCAGCGTGCCCTCGGCCTCGTCCGCGCGGGACCGGCCCAGGTCGGTGATGCCGCAGTAGATGCCGCGCCGGTCGTAGTCGCAGCTCACGCGGGCCGCGAGCTGCTTGCCCTCAAGCCGGGTGGCGAGCCGGCTCGTCGACGAGCGGTCCAGACCGACGGCCTCCGCCAGGTCCTGGATGCGCATGCCGCGCTGATCGCCGTCGCGCAGCGCCAGCAGCTCCGACAGCGACACGTCGTGCCGGTGGGCGAGGTGCTTGTCCAGGACCTGGCCGAACCGGTTGGCCAGCATCATGATCCGGCGCCAGAGGTCGACCTCGTCCGGCCGTCCCGTGCGGCGACTGTTCCTCTGGTTCCGCCGACGCGGACACTCCGCAGTGGGTCCTCGCGGTCGCGCTCGGCCTCGGCGGATTCGGCGTCGGCCACCATCCCCGGCACCCTGGCCAACATGTACCTGGCCGTCGGCCCGGAGACCTGAGCGAGCCCGCCGCTACCGGGGGCGTGACGCGGCCGAACGGCAGGCCGAACGGCGGGAGCGTCTGCTGCGGACGGGCCTGGAGCTGTTCGGCACCGTCGGGTACGCAGGCGTCTCGGTGAAGCAGGTGTGCCAGGCGTCCGGGCTGACCGAGCGGTACTTCTACGAGTCGTTCAGCGACCGCGAGGACCTGCTGACCTCCGTCTACGACGAGCAGATCGCCCGGCTCCAGGAGGCCACGATCATCGCGCTGGGCGAGGCGGACGAGACGATCGAGGCGCAGGCCCACGCGGGTGTCGACACGTTCATCCGCACCCTCGCCGGCGACCCCCGCGTGGCCCGGGTGGTCTTCATCGAGGTCGTCGGGGTCAGCCCCGCGCTGGAACTGCGGCGCCGGACCGTGATGCGTGAGTTCGCCCAGGTGATCGTCGGCATCGCGGTCCAGCACTTCGGCCGGCCGGCGAACCACCGGCTGACGCTGGCCTCGACGCTGTTCGTGGGCGGGCTGAGCGAGCTGATGATCGACTGGATCCCCGGGTACTCGGACGTCCCGGCCGACGACGGAGGCGTCTCGGCCAAAGACGAGGGCATCACGGTCGAACAGCTCGTCGACCTGGCGACCACCTTGCTCGTCTTCGCGTTCGAGCTTCTCCGCGACGAACCGGAGGACGTGGGCCGCGACCGGCCGGCGGAGGCCGGCCGCGACGATCCGGGGCCGGGCTGACGGGCCGGGCCGGGGTGAGACCGGGGTCCGGACCGGCACCGCCAGGCTGACACCCGAGGCGCGCGGCACTGAGTGGTGCCGTCGCGCACCGCGTGCGTCGACGGCGTCCCGTACGTACGGCACGGTGCACCCGGCGACCCCGTGCCGACCGTGCCGCCGCCGGCAGGCGCGCTGCCCGGTGACCGGTTAGCGTGGGAACTGGACGTACACGAACCGGAGCTGCGTTCCCCGCAGTCTCCATCCGAGTGACCCTTCGCGTGCCCCCTGGAGCGTCCAGGACCGCCCCGTGCGGCACCTGTGCACGCCGTCAGGCGGGGCCGCGAGGGACGGGAGCAGGTGTGGCGGACAGCCGCGGCGCCCGCGGCCCGGCGGCCGACGGCCCGGGCGCGCTCAGGGAGTTCTCCGCGCAGGACGTACCGGCGTACCTGCGGACCCACCCGGAGGACCGTTACCCGCGTGAACTGGTGCGCCGGCTGGCGGAACTCGGCGTGCTCGGCGTGACGGTGCCCCGCGCGTACGGGGGCGGCACCCTCCCGGAGGCGGACGCGGGCCGTGTCGGCTACGAGCTGGGGCGCTCGTGGCAGTCGCTGGCGGGCCTGGTGGGGACCCACCTGAAGCTGTGCCGCCTGGTGCTGAAACACGGCACCGAGCAGCAACGGAGCGAGCTGCTGCCCGCCATGGCCCGAGGCCGCGCAGTCTGGGCCCGGGCCTACCACGAGCGGAGCGTGGGCGACCCGACCCGCATGCGCACCACCGCCCGCACCGACGCCGGACCCACAAAGACCGGACGCGCCGACGCCGCCCGCAGTGGCACCGGGCTCACCGGCACGCTGACCGGCCGCAAGGACTGGGTCACCAACGCCCGGCACGCCGACCGCATCCTCGTCCTGGCCCGGAGCGGTGACGCCACCGTCGGCGTCCTCGCGGACCCGCGACGCGCCGGCCTCCGCATCGGACCCGAGCTCCCCCGGCCCGGGCTGTGGGGAGTCTCCCTCGCCGAGGTGGACCTGCGGGAGTACCCCTTCGACCCGGACACGGAGATCCTGGGCGGCCCCGGCCACGACCTGACGCCCTCTCTGCGCACCTACGGCGTCGCCGGATACGCGGCGCGCGCCGCGGGATCGGCCGACGCCGTCTACGCCTGCGCGCGCGAGGCCGTGGCCGGCGGCGTCGGCTCGCGAGCGGACCGGGCCCGCGGAGCCATCGAGCTGCGGCTGGGGGAACTGGCCACCCGCCGCGCCACCATCGACGCCGCCTACCGGGCGCTGTCCCTGCCCGATCCGCCGATGTCACCCGAGCAGGCCAAGGTGGTGTGCACGACGGTTCTCCAGGACCTGCTGCGGTCCGCGGTGCAACTGTGCGGAGGAGCCGGCTACGCCGGACCGGGCCCGCTGGGGCGCCACTACCGGGACGCTCTCGCCCTGACCGTCATCGGCGTTCCCAACGACACCCTGCTCAGCCGCATCGGAGCGCTGGAAATCTCCGATCAGTTCTCCGGGAAAATCTCCCCGGAGATCTCCAAGGAGGAGTGATGGAGATCCACCGTGAGGACCCGAGCGTCGTCCGGCGCTACGCCTCCCACCTGGCAGACCTTCCCGGGGAGGCGCTGACCGCCGTCTCGCAGCGGGAAGGGGCCCGCATCCTGCGCCTGGCCCCGCAGGGCGGCGTTCCCATCGACGTACTGGACCTGTCCACCCTCTCCACCACCGGCACGTTCAAGGACTGCGTCGCCTGCGTGTCCACCGCCCGTGCCGCGCGCGGCGGGCACCGCGTGGCCGCCGCGCAGAGCTCGGGCAACACCGCCAACGCCCTGGCCGCCTACGCCCCGCGCGCCGGACTGCGCCTGGTCGCCCTGCACCCGCCCGCCTCCCGAGGGCGCGTCCTGCCGCATCTGGCGCACCACCCGGCGGTGACCTTCGTCGAGGTGGACGCGCCGGAGGACGAGATCAAACGCCTCCTGCGCGAGGCCACCGCCGCCGCCGACGTCCCCGCGCTGCCGCCGCTGCGGGACCAGATCGACGCCAACAGCCTGCGCGCGCACTACCTGTACGACGCCATGGACGCCCTCGGCGACCGGTGGCACTGGCACGTGCAGGCCCTCTCCAGCGCCTACGGCCCGTTCGGCTTCTACCACGGATGGCAGGCGGCCACCAACGGCTCCCACGGCTCCTCGGCCGCCCCGCCGCGCTTCCTCGGCGTCCAGCAGGAAGCCGTCGCCCCGTACGCCGAAGCCCTCGGCGCCGCCCCGGCCCCCGACTCCCGGCCGATGCTCGAACCCACGCTCTTCCGCCGCACGCTCACCCCCGACCTGGCCGACCGGATGCGCCGCCTGTGCCGGCAGACCCACGGCACCGTCCGCCGCCTGCCCAACGACCGCTACCTGCACTGGGAACCACGCGCGATCCGCCTCCTGGAACAGGTCGGCATCCCCCTCACCCGCGACCCCGACGGCACGCCACGGGAGCGCGCGGGCCTGTACTCCCTGGCAGGCACCCTGGAGGCGGTGACCACCGGGCTCATCCCGGAGGGCCAGCGCGTCCTCGTCGTCTACACCGGCGGATCGGGACCCGCCGCCGACACGTACACCCCGCACCACAGCGTCACCGCGGACCAGGCGCCCGCGCTGCTCAAACGCCTCCTGACGGCCTGACGGCCACCGGCACGCCACGGCGGGGTGCGTTCCGCCCCCGTGCTCGCGATGCCAGGGGCCGTCCCGCCGGTCGTCATGGCCGACGCCGCTCTGCGCCGCAATTCTTCCGGGGCACCGCGGGCTGCGCCTCCGCCCAGCCTGAGACCGAACCGGCGCCCCTGCCTCGTAAGCCGCGGCCAGCATTCTCCGTCAGCCTTCAGCCGAATTCCTCCGACCACTCCGTTTAGCCGACGTGGCCGCCGGGAGGCGCACGGCCGACGAGGAGCCTGGCTCTGGCGGGAAAGTCGGGGGCCGACCGGCACCCGTCGCGAACCGGCGGTGGAACGCTCCCGCCCGGGTCCCGCGAACCGTACGATCGACGCGAGGTGAGGGGGCCTGTGGACATCTCCGCATTACGCAATCCGTACGACTACCGGAACCCGGTGCGCGACGCCTCGGTCTTCGCAGGCCGACGCGAGGAAGCGGACGCCATCGGGTACGAACTGGATCAGGCGGCCATCGACCGGCCGTCGGTGTGCGTCGTTCTGCACGGTCCACGAGCCGCCGGGAAGACAAGCCTGCTCAACGCCACGGAATGGATGGCGGCGGAGCGCGGGTTCGTCGCCGCGCGTACGGAGTTGATCGAGGGCGACGGGGAGCCGGAGGCTTTCTTCCGGAAGCTGTACGAGGAACTGGTCGCGGCGGTCGTGACAGCGGCCGAACAGGACGGGCGGAGCCTGCCGTTCGACGCGCCCGCCGTACGGCGGGCGATGAGCGGCGCGGCCGATGCCGGGTGCGTGTCCCCGTTGCAGTTCCCGGAGGCCATGGCGCTCGCCGGGCCGGCCGGCCGGGTGCCGGAGGCCGCGCTGCGGGCCGACCTCTCCTACTTCGTGGAATTCCTGGGCCACCCGATCGTCCTGCTGGTCGACGAGGCGCAGCTGATGGCCGACGACGCCCGGGTGCTGTCGATCCTGCGGTTCCTCGTCTCGCGCGTCGACGGACTGGTGCTGGTGCTCGCCGGCACGGCCGGGCTGATCGACCGGATCACGGACGTGCACTCGCCGATACTGCGGCAGTTCAAGGAGATCCCGGTCAAGGCGTTCCTTGAGGTGGAGGACGTACGCGACTGCGTGATGCGCCCTCTGCGGAGCATCGGCGTCTACGACCTGCCGTCAGGCGCTGTGGTGTCCTCCCTGAGGCAGCTCACGGACGGCAATCCGTACGAGATCCAGCTGTACTGCCACGAGATGTTCGCTCGCTGGCAGCGCGGCGCGGCGGACGGCATGCAACTCACCGCGGAGGTGCTCGAAGGCATCCGGTCCCGCATGGAATCGGGCCGCGACGTCCTGGACCGTCCGCTGATCCGCGCGGTGCGGGCGATGGGGCGGCGTGACCTGATCGCGTTCAACGCGCTGACCTCCGCTCTGAGCCACGCCACGGCGGACGACGCCTGGTTCGCCTACAACATGGCGGGCACTCCGGAGATCACGCGGGAGCAGTACGACCGCTGCCGAGAGATGCTGGTCGCGGATGGCGTCCTCGAACCGGGGGAGGTCATACGGTTCGCCGCCCGGACCGAGCTCTTCGACGAGATCTACGCGCGCCTGTGGACGGTCGGCAAGGTCGGGCGAGTCCCGCACACCCTGTTCACCAGCCGGGGCGACGTCCGCCTCCTGCTGGTCGACCGTCTCGTCTGCCTGCTGTGCGACCTCGTTGGTCCCCAGCACCTCTTCCCCACCTGCTGCAACCGCATGGCCGCGCGACACGTCGAGGAGATCTTCGGCGCTCTGGAGACCCTGCCCGATGCCGGGCCGGACGCCACTCCCCGGATCGAGCTTCTCCACGCGGCGGTGCTGCGGGCGGGCGAACCCTCCGCCCTCGACCTGACGACCGTTACCTGCACCTACCGCGACCACTCCGTGCAGCGCTGGCTGAGTGCGGCGGACACGGACGACATCGAGCTGACCGAACATCCAGGCTTCGCGACCGCCGCCGAACGGATCGCCCGGTTCGGCGGCGAGCTCACCGCCGAACGGGTCCGCATTCCGCTGCGGTCGTGGCCGGCCCGGGAGTGGTTCCTGAAGGCGACAGGAAGGCTGAGGGCCGCACTGGCGGAAAGCCACCTGCAAGCGGGTTTCGCCGGGTACCGCGCGGGGGACAGCGCCGCCGCCCGCCGACACTTCCACGCGTCCTACACCTTCGCACCCGGCTGGAAACCGGCCAACAACCTGGCCTACATCCACCTCACCGCCGGACGCACGGACGACGCGGTGTCCTGGTCCGGCCGTGCCCTCGACCTGGCCTCGGACCCCAGGCTTCGCTCGCTGAGCCGCTACAACGCGGCCATGGCCCACTTGATGGCCGGGAACCGTGGCGCGGCCGCAGATCACCTCGCGGGGGCCGCCGAGGAATTGAAGGACCTCGCGCTGGCCGACTATTCGCCCAGCTTCCTGCTGCTGCCGTCCCCCGGAGATCCGCCGATCCTCCGCGAGGAGACCTCCGTCAGTCTCGCCGAGGCCGTGCGGCGCGCCTCGGCCGTGCTCGGCATCGCCGCCCCGAAGGAGTCTGCGAGCGGGGAGCACGGGGACAGGCATGCGGAGGTCGCCCCTCGGCGGGTGGGCACCGGAGCCCCGTTGCGGGACCGCCGACCAGCCTCGGAGCGCCGCCCCGTCGTCCTGGCCGTGGCCACCGAGTGGGTCTCCTCCCACGGCGGGCTCAGCACCTTCAACCGAGAACTGTGCCGGGCCCTGGCCTCCGCCGGCGCGCGCGTGTTCTGCGTCGTGCCGGACACCACCATGGAAGAGGCGGCCGCCGCGGCCGAGGCGGGGGTGGTCCTGCTTCCGGCCCCTCGCGTGCCAGGCGGTTCCGAGGATCTGCGGCTGACCAGTCGGCCGGAACTGCCCGCAGGCACGGTGCCCGACGTGGTGATAGGACACAGCCGGATCACCGGCCCGGCTGCCAAGAAGCTGGCCGACGACTTCTATCCCGCTGCCTGCCGACTGCACTTCGTGCACATGGCGCCGGACGAGATCGAGTGGCACAAGCCGGGTCGCGGGAGCGACGCTGCGCTGCTCGCGGAACAGCGGACCGATGTCGAGCGCGACCTCGGGAAGACCGCCCATCGCGTCGTCGCCGTCGGACCCCGGCTGTACGACCAGTTCCTGGCGGAGTTCACGGGTCCGGAGGTCCGGCCCCCGGTGCGGCTCGATCCGGGGTTCGACTCCGCCGCGCCGACGGCTTCTCGCACCCCACCGGGCGGGTCCCCCCTGCGGGTGCTGTTCTCCGGACGCGCGGAGGACGCGGGCCTGAAGGGTCTCGACCTCGCCGCCGCCGCGTGCGGCCGGGTAGAGAACTGGCTGCACGATGACGGCCTGTCCAGTGTCCGGCTGCTCGTACGCGGCGCCCCGGAAGGCACTGCCGGGGACGTCCGGGCCAAGGTCACGCGGTGGGCGGCCAATCCCCGGCTGACCGTCGTGGTCCGGGCCTATGCGTCCGCCCGCGACCGCCTCGACAACGATCTCGACAGCACCAGCCTGGTGATCATGCCGTCCCGGTCCGAAGGGTTCGGCCTGGTGGGGGCGGAGGCGATCGCTCGGGGTGTCCCGGTCCTGGTCAGCGCGGAAAGCGGGCTGGCCCAACTGCTTCGCGAGGTCCTCGGGCGGGAGGGGGCCGCTCGGTTCGTTGTTGACATGTCCGGGGACGGGGAAAAGGACACGGACAGGTGGGCACGGGCCATCGACCGGAAGCTGCGGGACCGCGAGAACGCCTTCCAGCAGGCGGCGGAGCTGCGGAAGATCCTCGCCGAACGGGTGTCCTGGGCTCGGGCGGCCGCCGTGGTGCTCGACGAGATCGAGAGCCGGTGAACCGGCCGGGGCCTCGACCGTGGTCATCGATGCCCACCCGGCGTCGGCGAGGGCACGGCGAGGTGGCGCTCGGACAGCGGGGCGGATCCTGCGCGCGGTGCGGCCGGTCGGTTCCTGTGCGCCGCCGGGCCGACGAGATGGTGTCCTGGACGTTCGCGGTGTTGCCGCTCCCGCACCGCGTGGCTCCCTCCTGTCGCTTCCAGCCTTCCTGCCGGTGGGACCTCCAGGTCATCCGGACCCGAACGCAGCGGCGGATACATCCCTTTCGAGTACCGCCCGGTGGTGCTCGTACGTGGCGATCCCCGAAACCTTGATCAGAACGCAGTAACGGTCCACCGAGGCAAGCGTCCTGGCCACCTGCGCGTACTCACGCCGCAGGAAGTGGATCGCGGCTTGGTTACCCAAAGAGCTCTGTCCGCAGACCAGGAAGACGGGGCGGCGGGACCCCTCGGGCGTGAACTTCGCGGCTATGGCGTACTCCTCGTTGCCTTTGTCGAAGAAGTACCGTCGACCGCCGACCTCGAAGGCGACCGAGTCGCGCCGGGAGGGGTCCCAGGGGTGAATAGTCATACCTGGCAGGTAGGCGGCCAGGTGGCCGCCCGTACGGATGTTGGCGTTACCGAGCGGGCCGCCGACGCAGAACTCGGTACGGTCGCCGTTTCCGCCTCGGAAGTCACCGGATTCGAGGGTCAGGCGGCAGCCGAGTTCCCCGGCGAGCATGGCCAGCTCCACCGCAGCCCGCACGTCCCGATGCGCCGCCGTGCCCGGCGTGTTGTATTTGCTGCCGAGCACGATCAGGCACGTCTCTCCAGGCCGGACGCCGAAGAAGGCGGCCTTCCTGTTCAGTGCCCCGGTGCGCCTGCCGCGCTCCCACAGCCAGACCAGACCGCCGCCGACCAGGCTGGTCACCAGCCCGAGCGCGATGTTGACAATTACCGAGAGAATGCCTGTCCCCTCCCACCGCCGGACACCTCGCTCCCATCCTGCGCGAGTTCGGCCCCCGGGCAAAGATCACCGGTCACACGCGCCGCCCCCGGCCCACCCGTCCGGGTCCGCGGGCAACGACGGCCCCGTGAGCCCGCGCCGGTCGCACCGGCGGCGCCCGGCGGCGCCCGGCGG
>NZ_JAVSCF010000164.1:0-14559 GCF_031932565.1 Streptomyces sp. B1866 | reverse complement strand
TCTCCGTCCGCGGAGGCGCCGGACGCTCCCGCCTGGCCGGGCCGGAGGCCGGTGGCGCGGGCTCCCGGCCCGGCGGGGCCGCGGAGGGCGGCGGCGCGGAGGAGGGCGGCGGCTCGCCGCGCAGCCGGGCGCGCACCCGCTCGACCACGTCCGCGTACCGCGCCTCGGCCCCGTAGCGCGTGGGCTCGTAGTACCGCCGGCCGTGCAGCTTCTCCGGCGCGTACCGCTGGGCGGCGACGCCGCCGGGCAGGTCGTGCGGGTAGAGGTAGCCCTGGGCGTGGCCCAGGGTGCGCGCGCCCTGGTAGTGGCCGTCGCGCAGGTGCGGCGGCACCGGTCCGGCCAGGCCCGCGCGCACGTCGGCGAGCGCGGCGCCGACGGCGCGCGTGACGGCGTTGGACTTCGGGGCCAGCGCGAGGGCGACCGTGGCCTGGCCGAGGGTGAGGGCGGCCTCGGGGAAGCCGATCAGCGCCACGGCCTGGGCGGCGGCCACGGCCGTCTGCAGGGCCGTCGGGTCGGCCATGCCGATGTCCTCGCTGGCCAGGATCATCAGGCGGCGCGCGATGAACCGCGGGTCCTCGCCCGCCTCGATCATCCGGGCGAGGTAGTGCAGCGCCGCGTCCACGTCCGAGCCGCGGACGGACTTGATGAGCGCGCTGGCCACGTCGTAGTGCTGGTCGCCGGCGCGGTCGTAGGCCACCGCGGCCCGGTCGACGGCCTCCTCCAGGGTGCCGAGCGCGATCTCCCGCTCGCCCTTGGCCAGGGCCGCGCCCGCGCCCGCCTCCAGCGCGGTCAGCGCCCGCCGGGCGTCGCCGCCCGCCATCCGCAGCAGGTGGTCCTCGGCCTCCTCGGGCAGGGCGACCGCGCCGGCCAGCCCCCGCTCGTCGGCGACCGCGCGGCGCAGCAGCCCGCGCAGGTCGTCGTCGGTCAGCGGCTCCAGCGTCAGCAGCAGGGAGCGGGACAGCAGCGGCGAGATCACCGAGAAGTACGGGTTCTCCGTGGTGGCGGCGACCAGGGTCACCCAGCGGTTCTCCACGGCGGGCAGCAGGGAGTCCTGCTGGGCCTTGCTGAAGCGGTGGATCTCGTCCAGGAACAGGACGGTGTCCTTGCCGTACGCGCCGGAGGAGCGGCGGGCGCCGTCGATGACGGCCCGGACCTCCTTGACCCCGGCGGTGATGGCGGACAGCTCCACGAAGCGCCGGTCGGTGGCCTGGCTGACGACGTACGCCAGGGTGGTCTTGCCGGTGCCGGGCGGGCCCCACAGGATCACCGAGGCCGGTCCGGCCGGCCCGGCGCCGGCCTGCGCGCCGTCGCTGAGCCTGCGCAGCGGCGATCCGGGGCCGAGCAGGTGCCGCTGGCCGACGACCTCGTCGAGGGAGCGCGGCCGCATCCGCACGGCCAGCGGGCGGGCGGCAGGGTCCTTCTCCGCGCGGTCCTCGGCGGCGGCGGTGAACAGGTCTGGCTCCACCCGGAAAGCCTAAGCCACCCCGCTGACAGCGCCCGGGGATCCGGCGCCGGGCGGGCGGGCTGCGCACCGGCGCGCGGCGCGCGGGCGGCCGCGCCGGGGTCCGGTCAGGCCTGGCCGGTGGTCCAGAAGTCCCACCACCGGGTGAGGATCAGCATGCCGATGACGGCGATCCACAGCACCGGCACCACCCAGTGGAACTCCAGCAGCCCGCGCCGCACCGCGCCGGGCACCGGCAGGAACCCGTGCTTGATGTTGTAGCCGGTCACGTAGCAGAACATCACGATGGTGGCGGCCCACGCGAGGCAGCACCACAGGCACAGCGAGCCGATGACGTACAGCGACTGGTACTGCAGCCAGGTGCAGAAGCCGACGCCGAACAGGCAGCCCGCGTTGAACGTCAGCCAGTACCAGCGCGGGAAGCGCGCCCCGGCGAGCAGCGACATGCCGACGCAGATCACGATGCCGTACGCCACCAGGCCCATCATCGGGTTCGGGAAGCCGAACGCCTGGGCCTGGTCGCTCTCCATGATGTTGCCGCAGGAGACGATGGGGTTGAGGCTGCACCCGGGGGTGTAGCTCTCGCCCCTGGCCTTGGCCTCCAGGATGTGGTTCTTGTCGATCGTGATGACCCAGGCGGCGAGCAGGCCGAGCGCCCCGGTGATCACGAGCAGCAGGCCGAAGGCCCGCCCCGCGCCGACCGAGTCCCGCGCGCCGGCCGGCACCTGGTCCGCGTCCACGCCGTCCGCCACTGTCGTCGCCATATCGCCGTCCGTCGCTCCCGAAGTCGCCTGGTGTCACGGGCACGGCCATTGTGCCCCACCCGCACCCGGTCGCACCGCCTCCTCGTACCAGCCGGCCATCCTGCTGTGTCAACCGTTCGGTGGACATAAGGATGACCGCCCGGTCGTCCCGGCGGGCGCCGCGCGGCGCGAGGCTCGACGGTATGGCGAACGAAGTGGTGCACATCCGGGGGCTGCGCAAACGCTACGGCGCGGTCACCGCGCTGGACGGCCTTGACCTGGGAATTCGGCGCGGTGAGGTGTTCGGTCTGCTCGGTCCCAACGGGGCGGGCAAGAGCACGACGGTGGAGATCGTCCAGGGCCACCGGTCCCGCGACGGCGGCGAGGTGTCGGTGCTCGGCGAGGACCCGGCGCGGGCGGGGCGCCGGTGGCGCTCGCGCGTGGGAATCGTCTGGCAGGACGAATCCGCGCCCGCCGAGTTGACGGTCGGGGAGGTGGTGCGGCACTTCGCAGGCTACTACCCCCGGCCCCGCGACCCCGGCGAGGTCATCGAGCTGGTGGGCCTGGCCGGGAAGGCGGGCAGCAGGGTCAAGGGGCTGTCCGGCGGCCAGCGGCGCCGCCTGGACGTGGCCCTGGGCGTGATCGGCGCCCCGGAGCTGCTGCTGCTGGACGAGCCGACGACCGGCTTCGACCCGGCCGCGCGGCGGCGCTTCTGGGAGCTGATCCGGCGGCTCGCCGACGAGGGCACGACGATCCTGCTGACCACCCACTACCTGGACGAGGCGGAGGCGCTGGCGCACCGGCTGGCGGTCGTCTCGGCCGGCCGGATCGTCGCCCAGGGCACGCCCGCCGAGCTGCGCGAGCGGCACGGTGGCCGGGCCACGGTGCGCTGGACGGAGCCGGACGGCGCCCGGCGCGCCGAGGAGACCGGCACGCCCACCCGCACGGTCGCGGGCCTCATGCGCCGCTTCGACGGGGAGATCCCGGGACTGGCCGTCACCCGCCCCACGCTGGAGGACGTCTACCTGCGGCTGACCGGCCAGTTGGACGAACGGCCGGACGGACGGACGTCCGCGCCGGTGGACGGGCAGCCGGACGGGCAGCCGGACGGGCAGCCGGGCGAGCAGCCGGACGGGCGGTCCGCCGCGGCGGGGTCCCCGGACCCGGGCCCCGGTGCCGGGCCCGGCCACCACCACCACGGCGACGGCCGCGACCAGCAGAAGATCCGGCACGGACAGGAGATCGCCACGCCATGACCACCACCGAGACCACCACCGAGACCGCCGCCGCGCCGGGCCGGGCCGCGGCCCCCGCGGCCCGGCCGCTGCCGGGTGCCTGGTCCCTGGGCCTGCGCCGCGGCGCGCTGGAGATCCGGCAGTTCTTCCGCCAGCGCGAACAGGTGATCTTCACCTTCGCCTTCCCGATCGTCTTCCTGGTGCTGTTCGCCTCGATCTTCCGCGACGACGTGGAGGGCTCGGGCGTGACCGCGTCGCAGCTGTACGCGGCGGCGATGATCGCCGCGGGCGTGATGTCGACCAGCTTCCAGTCGCTGGGCACCTCGATCGCCGTCGAGCGGGACGAGAAGGTGCTGCGCCGGCTGCGCGGCACGCCGATGCCCCCGGCCTCGTACTTCCTGGGCAAGCTGTGGCTGGTCCTGGTCACCGGGGTCGCGGAGACGGCCCTGCTGCTGGTGGTCGGCGCGGCGTTCTTCGACCTGGACCTGCCGGGCGGCGCGGGCAAGTGGCTGACGTTCGCCTGGGTCTTCGCGCTGGGCATCACCGCCTGCGCGCTGCTGGGCATCGCCATCAGCAGCGTGGCGCGCTCGGGGCGCGGCGCCACGTCGGTGGTCATCCTGCCGTTCCTGGTCCTGCAGTTCGTCTCGGGCGTGTACATCTCGGTCGCGACGGTGCCGGACTGGATGCTGAACCTGGGCGCGCTGTTCCCGCTGAAGTGGATGTGCCAGGGGTTCCGCGGGGTGTTCCTGCCGGAGCGGGCCGCCGTGCTGGAGCAGGCGGGAAGCTGGGAGTACGGGCGGATCGCGCTGGTGCTGGGCGCGTGGTGCGTCGGAGGATTGGTCCTGTGCCTGCTGACCTTCCGCTGGAAGAGCCGCGACGACGGCTGACCGGCCGCCCCGGGCCGCGCGAGCCCGGGGTCGCCCATCCGGTGTACGCGCGCTGGGACGGCTACTTCGCCGTGGTCTTCGTCGTGACCATGGCGTTCGTGGCGGCCGCGTCGGATCCCGGGCGCGGCCCGCGCGCGGTCGCGCTGGCGCTGTTCGCCGCGACCGCGCCCTGGTACTGGTGCGTGGGCCGCCGCCTGGTGCGCACCGAGGGCACGGACGAGCGGCGCTCGGCGGTGTACGTGGCCGTCGCGGTGCTGCTGTTCCTGGTGCCCTCGGCGATCGTGGGCGAGACCCGGATCGCCACCTTCGCGCTCGTCCCGCAGTGCTTCATGCTGCTGCGGATGCGCTGGGCGCTGGCCGCGGCCGCCGTCGTCAACGTGGCGCCGGTCGTGGCCTGGGCGCTGGTGGAGCCGCGCCCGACCGGCGACCTGTTCTCCAGCTTCCTGTTCGCCCTGGTCTCGCTGGCGTTCTCGGTGGTGTTCGGAAACTGGATCATCCTGGTCGTCGAGCAGAGCCGGGAGCGGGCCGTGCTGATCGCCGAGCTGGAGTCCAGCCGCGAGGACGTCGCCCGGCTGTCCGCCGCCCACGGCGCGCTGGCCGAGCGGGAGCGGCTGTCCCGGGAGATCCACGACACGCTCGCGCAGGGCTTCACGAGCCTGCTGATGCTGGTGCAGGCCGTCCAGTCGGAGTTCGAGCGGGACCCGGCGCTGGCGCACCGGCACCTGGACCTGATGGCCCGTACGGCCCGGGAGAACCTGGCCGACGCCCGCGCCCTGGTCGCCGGCTCGGCCCCCGCCGACCTGGACGGCGGCTCGCTGCCGGACGCCGTGGGCCGACTGGCCGAGCGCCACCGCGAGCAGGCGGGCGCGCCCGCCTCGCTGGAGGTGTCGGGCCAGGTCCGCGCCCTGCCGCCGGCGCTGGAGGTGGTGGCGCTGCGCGCCTGCCAGGAGGCGCTGGCCAACGTCCGGCGGCACGCGGGCCCCGGGGCCGCCGTGGAGATCGCGCTGGCGTACGGGCCGGACGCGCTGCGCGTCGCCGTCCGGGACACCGGCCGCGGCTTCGACCCGGCGGCCGCGCACGGCGGGTACGGCCTGGCGGGCCTGCGCGCGCGGACCGCCGAGGTGGGCGGCACGGCCGAGGTGGCCAGCGGACCGGGCCGGGGCACGGCGGTGACGGTCACCCTGCCCGTACGGTCCCCGGCCCAGGTGAGGAGCGCCTCGTGATCACGATTCTGCTGGCCGACGACCACCCGGTGGTGCGGGAGGGGCTGCGCGGCATGCTCGGCGCCGAGCCGGACCTGGAGGTGGTCGGCGAGGCGTCCAGCGGGCCGCAGGCGGAGGCGCTGAGCGCGCGGCTGCGGCCCGACATCGTGCTGATGGACCTGCGGATGCCCGACGGCGGCGGCGTGGAGTCGATAGCCCGGATGACCGCGGCCGGGCTGCCGTGCCGGGTGATCGTGCTGACCACGTACGAGACGGACGGCGACATCCTGCGGGCCGTGGAGGCGGGGGCCGCCGGCTATCTGCTCAAGGACCTGGCGCGCGCCGAGCTGGCCGACGCGGTGCGGGCCGCCGCGCGCGGCGAGACGGTGCTGGCGCCGTCGGTCGCCGCCCGGCTGGTGGACCGGCTGCGGGAGCGGCCGGAGCGGCCGCGGCTGTCCGAGCGGGAGACGGCCGTGCTGCGGCTGGTCGCCGAGGGCCTGACGAACGCGGACATCGGGCGGCGGCTGTTCATCGGCGAGTCGACCGTGAAGACCCACCTGCTGCGGATCTTCGGCAAGCTGGGCGTCACGGACCGCACGGCGGCGGTGACCAGCGCGATGCGGCACGGCCTGCTGGGCGGCTGACGGGCGGGCACCCGGCTTGCAGGGCGGGAGCGGGCGCCCGGCGTACGGGCCGGGCGCCGCGTGGCCCGTACGCCGGGTCGCACCGGCCGCGGGCCCCGGGTGCCGCTCGCGGCGGCGCGTGCCCCGCAGAGCCGTGCCAGGTCACTGCCCGGGGTCCGCGCGGATCACCGCCGGGCGAGGGCCGCAGGCCCGTGCGAGGGTGCCAGGCAGCACCGACGGGCCCGGTGACCGGCCCCTCCGGGTGCGGGTCGCGGCGCCGCTTCGTACGGCCGTACGAAGGCGGGGCCGCGCGGAACCGGCGTCAGGCGAGGGCCGCGCGGACCCCGGCGACCAGCTCGCCGAGCCGGACCGGCGCCTGCTCGCCGCTGACGAGGTCCTTCAGCTGCACGACGCCCTCGGCCAGGTCGCGCTCGCCCGCGATGACCGCGAGCCGCGCGCCGGACCGGTTGGCGGCCTTCATGGCGGCCTTGACGCCCTTGCCGCCGTAGGCGAAGTCGGCCGCGACGCCCGCCCGGCGCAGCTCGGTGACCGCCTCGAACAGCGCCCGCCGCGCCTCCTCTCCCAGCGGCACCGCGAAGACCTCGGTGGCCGTCGGCAGGCCGAGGGCGACGCCCTCTGCCTGGAGGGCCAGCACCGTGCGGTCCACGCCGAGCGCCCAGCCGACGGAGGGCAGGGGCGGGCCGCCGAGCTGCTCCGACAGGCCGTCGTAGCGGCCGCCGCCGCCGACGGCCGACTGCGCGCCGAGCCCGTCGTGGACGAACTCGAAGGTCGTGCGCGTGTAGTAGTCCAGGCCGCGCACCAGCCGCGGGTCGTCCTCGAAGGCGACGCCGGCCGCGGTCAGCAGCTCCCTGACCTGCTCGTGGTAGGTCTTGCACGCCTCGCACAGGTGGTCGCGCAGCAGCGGGGCCGCGGCCAGCCGCTCGGTGACGGACGCGCGCTTGTCGTCCAGCACCCGCAGCGGGTTGATCTCCACGCGCCGCCTGGTCTCCTCGTCCAGGTCCAGGCCGCGCAGGAAGTCCTGGAGGGCGGCCCGGTAGGCGGGGCGGCACACGGTGTCGCCCAGCGAGTTCAGCAGCAGCCGGAAGCCGCGCAGGCCCAGCGACCGGTAGCCGTCCACCGCCAGCACGATCAGCTCGGCGTCGAGCGCCGGGTCCTCGGCGCCGACTGCCTCCGCGCCGACCTGCGAGAAGTGCCGGTAACGGCCCTTCTGCGGGCGCTCGTAGCGGTAGTACGAGCCGGAGTACCACAGCTTGACCGGCACGCCGGAGCGGTGCAGCCCGGCCTGCAGGGCCGCGCGCAGCACGGACGCCGTGCCCTCCGGGCGCAGGGCCAGCTCGTCGCCGCCCTTGGTGGTGAGCGTGTACATCTCCTTGGTCACGATGTCGGTGGACTCGCCGACACCGCGCGCGAACAGCTCGACGTGCTCGAACCCGGGGGTCTCCGCGTAGCCGTACCCGGCGCGGCGCAGCGGGGCGGCGAGGGCGTCGCGCACCGCGAGGTAGGTCGCGGAGTCCGGGGGCAGCAGGTCGTACGTGCCCCGAGGGGCGGAAAAGGTGCTCACAGGGTGAATCGTCACATTCCTCGTCGCGGAGCCGGCGCCGGTGCGGCGTCTCCGAGGCCGGCGGCCACCTGCCGCAGGTACGGGTTGGTGGCGCGCTCGCGGCCGATGCTGGTCTGGGGGCCGTGACCCGCCAGCACCACGGTCGAGTCGTCCAGCGGCAGGCACACGCGTGCCAGCGACTCCAGGATCTCGGCGTGGTCTCCGCCGGGCAGGTCGGTGCGTCCGATGGAGCCGGCGAACAGCAGGTCGCCCGAGAAGAGCACGGACGGGATGTCCGCCCGCTCGGGCAGCCGGAAGGTCACCGACCCCTTGGTATGCCCGGGCGCGTGGGCCACGGTCAGCTCCAGGCCCGCCAGCGACAGGGTGGCGCCGTCGGTGAGCTCCTTGACGTCGTCGGGCTCGCCCACGGTCAGCTCGCCGAGCAGCGGCAGCCCTATGGACCTGCCGAGCGCCTTCTCCGGGTCGCTCATCATGTAGCGGTCCGCGGGGTGGATCCAGGCCGGCACGTCGTGGGCGCCGCAGACGGGCACCACGGAGGCGACGTGGTCGAGGTGGCCGTGGGTGAGGACCACGGCGACGGGCTTGAGCCGGTGCTTGGCCAGCGTCTCCTGGACGCCCTCGGCCGCCTGGTGGCCCGGGTCGATGATCACGCACTCCTCGCCGGCGGCGGGGGCGACCAGGTAGCAGTTGGTCCCCCAGGCCCCGGCGGGGAACCCGGCAACGAGCACGATCGTCCCCTAAGTCGTCAGTCGTCCGGCGAAACACACGGTCGGCAGATCCGAAGCGTACCCGCGGCCGTCCCGCGGGAGCGAACCCGTATACGGTACGGCAGAGCCCTCGCACACCGGCCGGGGCCCGGCAGCGCGGCCCGGCAGGCGCAGGCGCGCGGACCGGACGGCGCCCGGCGGGTGCGCGGCGGCGCGCCGGACGGCGGACCCGGACGGCGGACGACCAGACCAGCAGGACCAGACCAGCAGGACCAGGGCACTGAAGGAGACGACCCGGTGGCCAGCAACGAGCAGCGGCGGCGGCAGCTCGCCCGGNCCAGCAACGAGCAGCGGCGGCGGCAGCTCGCCCGGGAGAAGTACCTGCGGCAGCAGCAGCGGCGCGAGGCGGCGCGGACCGCGGGCAGGCGGCGCAACGTGGTGATCGCGTCGACCCTGGCGGTGGTCCTGGCCGGCGGCGGGGCCGTGGCCGCCACGGGTGTGCTGTCGGACGACGGCGACGACAAGAAGGACACCGCGAGCTCGCCGCAGGACCCGTGCGCCGAGGGCGCGAAGGCGGCGAAGGGCTCGCCGAAGAAGCTGTCGTGGCCCAAGGAGCCGGCTCTCACCATCGACAAGTCCGCCTCGTACACCCTGGGACTCCAGACGACCTGCGGCGACATCTCGATCGCCCTGAAGGCCGGGCAGGCGCCGCACACGGTGAACTCCTTCGCCTTCCTCGCTGGGAAGGGCTTCTTCGACCACACCACATGCCACCGGCTGACCGACACGAACGCGGGCATCTACGTGCTCCAGTGCGGCGACCCGCAGGGCAACGGGCAGGGCGGCCCCGGCTACACCATCCCGGACGAGAACCTGAAGGACCCCAGCCTCAAGGGCAACGTCTACCCGGCCGGCACGGTCGCGATGGCCAACCGCTACGACGGCCAGAACCCGCAGACCCGCAACACCGGCGGCAGCCAGTTCTTCCTCGTCTACCAGGACAGCCCGCTCCCGCCCAACTACACGCCTTTCGGCACGATCAAGGGCGGCATGGACGTGCTGCAGAAGATCGCGAAGGCGGGCGCGGCGCCGCCCGACCCGACCACCGGGAACACCGCTCCGAACGCCACCGTGCTGATCAACAAGGCGACGGTCACCAAGTCCTGACCGCGCCCCGCCGGCCGGGCGGGCCGCCTGACGTGCGGGCCGCGAAATTTCGGCCGTGCGGGATACGGACAGCCGGGCCGCCGGTCGCCTATGTTGGCGTTGTGCGGACCGGCCAGGGCGCGACCTGAGCCGGGAACAACCGGCCAGGGCGCGGCCCGGCCGTAAGAAACTGTGGACGATGCCCGCGGGCCGGCCGCCCGCCCGGTGTCATGTGGAGGAGGCGCGCTGTGAGCAGCGACTCGTGGGGCCGTGTCGACGAGACGGGGACCGTGTACGTGCGCACGGCCGAGGGCGAGAAGGTCGTCGGGTCGTGGCAGGCGGGCTCCCCCGAGGAGGCCCTCGCCTACTTCGAGCGCAAGTACGAGGGCCTGGTCGTGGAGATCGACCTGCTGGAGCGGCGGGTGCGCACCACCGACCTGTCGGCCAAGGACGCCACCGCGGCCGTCGAGCACATCCGGCAGCAGGTCGACGAGCACCACGCCGTCGGCGACCTCGACGCGCTGCGCGCCCGGCTGGACCAGCTGTCGGGAGAGGTGGCGGCGCGCCGCGAGGAGCGCAGGGCCGCCAGGTCGCGGCAGAGCGACGAGGCGCGGGAGGCCAAGGAGGCGCTGGTCGCCGAGGCCGAGGAGCTGGCCAGCAGCGAGCAGTGGCGGGCGGCGGGCGAGCGGCTGCGGGCGCTGGTGGACGTCTGGAAGGGCCTGCCGCGGCTGGACCGGAAGACCGACGACGAGCTGTGGCACCGCTTCTCGCACGCCCGCTCGGCGTTCTCCAAGCGGCGCAAGGCGCACTTCGCCGCGCTGGACGCCCAGCGCGAGGAGGCCCGCAGGATCAAGGAGCGCCTGGTCGCGGAGGCCGAGGCGCTGTCGGCTTCCACCGACTGGGGCCCGACGGCCGCCCGCTACCGGGAGCTGATGGCCCAGTGGAAGGCCGCGGGCCGGGCGCAGCGGGACGCCGAGGACGACCTGTGGAACCGGTTCCGCGGGGCGCAGGACGTCTTCTTCCAGGCGCGCGGCGAGGTGTTCGCGGAGCGGGACGCCGAGCAGCGGGAGAACCTCACCCGCAAGGAGGAGCTGGTCGCCGAGGCGGAGAAGCTGCTGCCGGTGTCGGACCTGAAGGCCGCCCGCGCCGCGTTCCGCTCGGTCAACGAGCGCTGGGAGGCCATCGGCCACGTGCCGCGGGACGCCCGGCCGAAGATCGAGGGCCGGCTGCACGCGGTGGAGCGCGCCATCCAGGAGGCCGAGGAGGCCGAGTGGCGGCGTACGAACCCCGAGGCGCGGGCGCGCGCGGAGGGGCTGACCGGGCAGCTGCAGGACGCGGTGGACCGGCTGCGGTCGCAGATCGAGGCGGCCCGGGCCGCGGGCAACCAGGCCAAGGCGGACAAGCTCGCGCAGGAGCTCGCCGGGCGGCAGGCGCTGCTGGACCAGGCGCTGAAGGGCCTGCAGGAGTTCGGCGGCTGACGGCCGCGGCGGGGGCCGGGGATTCGCCACCCCGGCCCGCGCCGGGCCGTCCGCTGCCGACTGGCCGCCCGCGGGCCTGACGGCCCGGGTCGACGCCCGGCGCACGGCCCGGAGGCCGGGTCACCGCTGGCGGGCCGAGGTCACCCGGTACACGTCGTAGACCCCTTCCACGCTCCGCACGGCCTTCAGGACGTGCCCGAGGTGCTTGGGGTCGCCCATCTCGAAGGTGAACCGGGAGGTGGCCACCCGGTCGCGGGAGGTCTGCACGGCGGCGGACAGGATGTTGACGTGCTGGTCGGACAGCACGCGCGTGACGTCCGACAGCAGGCGGGAGCGGTCCAGCGCCTCGACCTGGATGGCGACGAGGAACACCGACGACTGGGTCGGCGCCCACTCGACGTCCAGGATGCGCTCGGGCTGCTGGGACAGCGAGTCCACGTTGACGCAGTCCGCTCGGTGCACGGACACGCCGCTGCCGCGGGTGACGAAGCCGATGACGGGGTCGCCGGGCACCGGCGTGCAGCAGCGGGCCAGCTTCACCCACACGTCCTCGGCGCCCTTGACCACCACGCCCGGGTCGCTGGTCGCGCGGCGCTTGGCGCGGCGGCGGCTGGGCGGAGCCTCGGCGAGGTCCTCGCCCGCGGCCTCCTCCCCGCCGATCGCCTGGACGAGCTTGCCCACGACGCTCTGCGCGGACACGTGGCCCTCGCCGATGGCCGCGTAGAGCGCGGAGATGTCCGGGTAGCGCATCTCGTGGGCGAGGGTGACCAGCGCGTCGCCGGTGAGAATGCGCTGGATCGGCAGGTTCTGCTTGCGCATGGCCCGGACGATGGCGTCCTTGCCCTGCTCGATGGCCTCGTCGCGGCGCTCCTTGGAGAACCACGCGCGGATCTTGTTGCGGGCCCGCGGGGACTTCACGAAGCCCAGCCAGTCCCGGGAGGGCCCGGCCCCGACGGCCTTGGAGGTGAAGACCTCCACCAGGTCGCCGTTGTCGAGGGTGGACTCCAGCGGTACGAGCCGCCCGTTGACCCGCGCCCCTATGGTGCGGTGGCCGACCTCGGTGTGCACCGCGTAGGCGAAGTCGACGGGCGTGGCGCCGGCGGGCAGCGCTATGACGTCACCCTTGGGGGTGAAGACGAAGACCTCGTTGCGCGAGAGGTCGAAGCGCAGCGACTCCAGGAACTCGCCGGGGTCCTCGGTCTCCTTCTGCCAGTCCAGCAGCTGCCGCAGCCACGCCATGTCGTTGACGGTGTCGGTCTCGGCGCCCCGGCCGGGCCTGCGGGGCACGTCGGTGCGGACCTTGGACGCGCCGGCGACGGCCTCCTGCTTGTACTTCCAGTGGGCGGCGATGCCGTACTCGGCGCGGCGGTGCATGTCGAAGGTGCGGATCTGCAACTCGACCGGCTTGCCGCCGGGCCCGATGACCGTCGTGTGCAGCGACTGGTACATGTTGAACTTGGGCATCGCGATGTAGTCCTTGAACCGCCCCGGCACCGGGTTCCACCGCGCGTGGATGGTCCCGAGCGCCGCGTAGCAGTCGCGGACGGTGTCGACCAGCACCCGGATGCCCACCAGGTCGTAGATCTCGGCGAAGTCGCGGCCGCGCACGATCATCTTCTGGTAGACGGAGTAGTAGTGCTTCGGGCGGCCGGTGACGGTGGCCTTGATGCGGGCGGCCCGCAGGTCCTGCTGCACCTGGTCGGTGACGACGGCCAGGTACTCGTCGCGCTTGGGGGCCCGCTCGGCCACCAGCCGGACGATCTCGTCGTACATCTTGGGGTAGAGGATGGCGAAGGCCAGGTCCTCCAGCTCCCACTTGATGGTGTTCATGCCCAGCCGGTGGGCCAGCGGGGCGTAGATCTCCAGGGTCTCGCGGGCCTTCTTCTCCTGCTTCTCGCGCTTGAGGTAGCGCATGGTGCGCATGTTGTGCAGGCGGTCGGCGAGCTTGATGACCAGCACCCGCGGGTCCCTGGCCATGGCGATGACCATCTTGCGCACGGTTTCGGCCTGGGCCGCCTCGCCGAACTTCATCTTGTCCAGCTTGGTCACGCCGTCGACCAGCAGCGCCACCTGCTCGCCGAAGTCGCGTCGCAGCGCGTCGAGGCCGTACTCGGTGTCCTCGACCGTGTCGTGCAGCAGGCCCGCCATCAAAGTGGCCGAATCCATACCCAGCTCGGCGAGGATCGTGGTCACCGCGAGGGGGTGGGTGATGTACGGGTCGCCGCTCTTGCGCTTCTGGCCTCGGTGCCAGCGCTCGGCGACCTGGTAGGCGCGCTCGATCCGGCGCAGGGACGCGGCGTCGGCCTTGGGGTCGTTGCCGCGGACGATGCGCAGCAGGGGTTCCAGGACCGGGTTGTACGTGCTGGAGCGCTGGACGCCCAGGCGCGCGAGGCGGGCCCGTACGCGGTTGGACGAGCCCGGACGGGGCTGCGGGGCGGGTGCGGGGCGCTCGGCGCGCGCGGCGGGCCGAGCGCCGTCCGGGCGGTCGGCGCCCTGGCCGCGGGGGGGCGCCTGCGGCGCGTCGGGGCCGGCCTTCACGGGACCCGGGCCGTCCCCGGGCGCGTCCGCGGCCGCCGCCGGGCCCGGGGCGGTGGCGGGCTCGTCCGGGTGCGGGGCGGTGAGCGGGTGGGCCTCGTCTGGCAAGGGCACTCCTCTGAGCAGTCCGGCCCGTGGTGGGGCCAGACTGCCATGGTATCGATTCCGCCACTCCCCCGGCGTCCCGGCGACGGCCTGGCGGGCGCGCCGCAGTACGGGTACCCGTTGTCCGTAAGGGCGGGTACCCGTTTCCGTGGCGGGCTCACCGGCCCGGCGGGTGCGGGCGGGCCGGCCGCCGCGGGCGGTCAGAGGGTGACCAGTGCCTCCAGCGGGGCGCCGTCGAGAGTGGGCAGCAGCCGGCCGCGGCCGTCCAGGAAGCCGAGTTCGAGCAGCACGGCCAGGCCCGCGACCGTGGCGCCCGCGCGGCGTATCAGCCGCAGCGACGCCTCGGCGGTGCCGCCCGTGGCGAGCACGTCGTCGATGACGAGCACCCGGTCGCCGGGGTCGAGCGCGTTGGTGTGCAGCTCGATCTCGGCGGAGCCGTACTCCAGGTCGTACACCTGTCCCAGGGTCGGGCCGGGCAGCTTGCCCGCCTTGCGTACGGGCACGAAGCCGAGCCCGGCCCGGACGGCCGCCGGGGCGGCCAGGATGAAGCCGCGCGCCTCCAGGCCGACGACCTTGGTCGCCCGGTGCCTCAGGCACAGCTCGGCGAGCGCGTCGGTCAGCGCGGCGAACGCGGCCGCGTCGGCCAGCAGCGGGGTGATGTCCTTGAACAGCACGCCCGGCTTGGGGTAGTCCGGCACGTCGTGGATCCGGCTGAGCAGCAGCGCGCGCAGGTCCGGCGCGCCGCCGCCGAGGCCGCCGGCCGGGGCGGCGGGAGCCCCGGCGCTCACCGGCGCTTCCCGGAGGGACGGCCGCGGCCCCGGCCTCGGGAGGCGGGCTGGCGGCGCTGCGCGGCG
>NZ_JAVSCF010000163.1:0-14678 GCF_031932565.1 Streptomyces sp. B1866 | reverse complement strand
GGGCTCCGTGCGCACGGAGCCCGGGTCCGCGCGCACGGAGGCCGAGTCCGCACGCGCGGACGGCGGGGACGGCACGGCGCCCGTCATCTGCGACACGGCGCCGGGCGGGGTGAGATCGGTCACGGCCACGATTATCCGGCACCCCGCCAGGGCCGCGGGCGGCCTGTGGATAACCACCCCGGAGGCCCGGCCGGCCCGGGCCCCGGCGGCCGTGCCGGCCGGTCGGCCGCCGGCCCGGCCACGGGGCCGCCGGGGCCGGGTGAGGCGGCCCGGCGGGGCCCGCCGGCGGCTCCCGGGCACCGCTCCCGCGGGCCCGCCCGGCCGGGAACACGGCGGAACCGGCGCCTCCTTCGGCCGTCGCCGCCGTCCTCGGCGGCCACCCCGCCGCGCGTCCCGTCCGGGGCCACCGGGCACTCGACGCACGCGTCGACTCGCGTACCCTGGCGTCTCATCACTCGCCTTCGCCGCCTTGCGCGGCCGGACGCCCCGACGGCGCGGCGTCCCGCCCCGGCGGCCCGCGAGCGCATGACATGGGAGGTGCGTACATGTCCGGGACGACCACGCCCGCCACCCGGCGGGCAGCGGGCGTTCCCCGGCATCGACGGTATCCGCGGCACCGGCGGCCCCGGGGGCGGCACGCGCCGGCCCTCGGCGCCGCGGGCGGCGCCAACCGCTGGGTGGTGCTCTTCGTCCTGTGCGTCAGCCTGCTGCTGGTCGCCCTCGACGCCACCGTGCTGCACGTCGCCGTACCGGCCGTCTCGGAGGACCTGCGGCCGGGCGCCATCGAGCTGCTGTGGATCGTGGACGCCTATCCGCTGGTGTGCGCCTCGCTGCTGATCCTCTTCGGCACCCTGGGCGACCGGGTGGGCCGGCGGCGGGTCCTGCTGCTCGGCTACGCCCTGTTCGGCGCGGCCTCGGCGCTCGCCGCCTCCGCCACCACCCCGCAGGTGCTCATCGCCGCCCGCGCCCTGCTGGGCGTGGGCGGAGCGATGATCATGCCCGCGACGCTGTCGATCCTCCGGCAGGTCTTCCCCGACCGGCGCGAGCGCGCCCGCGCCATCGGCATCTGGAGCGCGGTCGCCGCCGTGGGCGCCGCGGTGGGCCCGCTGCTCGGCGGCTTCCTGCTCGAACACTACTGGTGGGGCTCGGTCTTCCTGATCAACATCCCGTTGATGGCGGTCGCCCTGCCCGTCGGGCGCTGGCTGCTGCCGGAGTCCACCGGAGACCGCGGCGGGCCCTGGGACGTGCTGGGCGCGCTGATGGCGGCCTTCGGCCTGTTCGGCCTCGTCCTCGGCGTGAAGCGGGCGGGCGGCGGCGCGGAGCTGCTGACTCCCGGCACGCTCGGCCCGGCCCTGCTGGGCGCGGTGCTGCTCGGCTTCTTCGTACGCCGCCAGCGGAGCCTGCCGTGCCCGCTGGTGGACCTGCGGCTGTTCGCCCGGCCGGCCTTCGGCGTCTCGGTCGGCTGCATCGTGCTCGCCCTGCTCGCGCTCGTCGGCCTGGAGCTGATAGCCGCCCAGTACCTTCAGCTCGTCCTCGGCCTCACGCCGCTGGAGACGGGCCTGCGACTGCTGCCGCTGACCTTCGCGGCGATGGGCGCCGGGCTCGCGGGCTCACGGCTGCTGCACCGGCTCGGCCCGCGCGTGATGGTCGCCTCCGGCTTCACGCTCACCGCCGCCGCCGTCCTGGTGCTCACCGGCATGGGGGAGACCGACCGGCCCGCGGTCCTCGTGTCCGGCTTCGTGCTGCTCGGCTTCGGCCTGGAGACCACGCTGTTCGGCGCGTACGAGTCCATGCTCAACGAGGTGCCACCGCAGGCCGCGGGCGGCGCGGCCGCCATCGGGGAGACCTCCTACCAACTGGGCGCCGGGATCGGCATAGCCCTGCTGGGCAGCGTCATGAACGCTGCGTACACCCCGCGCGTGACCGCGGCCCCGGGCGTACCGGGCGGCGTCGCGACCGAGGCGGGCCAGTCGCTGGGCGTGGCCTACGAGGTCGCGGACCGGCTCGGCGGCCGTTCCGGGCAGGCGCTGCGCGCCGCCGCCCGGCACGCCTTCGTGCACGGCCTGCACGTCACGCTGACGGTCAGCGCGGGCCTGCTGCTGCTCGGCGGGCTGGCCGCGCTGCGCCTGCCGCGCGCCATGGAGTGCGGCGCCGCCCCCGGCGAGGACCGGGCCGAGGCGCCCGCGGGCCGCGAGAAGGTCACCGCCGACTCCGCCCGCTGACCCGGCGGCCGCAGCGGGCCGCCGCGGCCCGCCTGGACCCGCGCGGGCCCCTCGCCCGGCGGCGAGCGGGCGCGGACGCCTGGCGGACGGGTGCCGACGTGCGGCGGGCGGGTGCCGACGTGCGGACGCCGGTGACGTCAGCCTGACGTCACCGGCGTCCTTACGTCGTCCGAAGGCCCCCGGCGCACCGGCCGCCCGGGGACCGACCCGGTCAGCTCTGGTTGTAGAACCCTCCCGCCGAGCGCCCGCTGTCCGCGGTGAGGATCTGATAATCCTCGGGCGTCAGCAGGAAGACGCGGTTCGCCACCCGTTCGATGGACCCGCGCAGGCCGAAGGTCAGCCCCGCGGCGAAGTCCACCACCCGCTTGGCGTCCGCCGGGTCCATGGCGGTGAGGTTCACGATCACCGGCACGCCCTCGCGGAACAGCTCGCCGATGCGGCGGGCGTCGCGGAACCCGTCGGGGGTGACCGTGGCGATCCGCCCGGACGGCTCCGGCTCGGGCTGCTCGGCCACCCGTACGCGCGCGTCGGTCACCCAGGAGGCGCCGGACTCGGGCCCCCCGGCGTACTCGTCGTCGTAGTAGCGCTCGTCATCGCTGTCGTCGACGAGGCCGAGCCACGCACTCGCCTTGCGCACCGATCCCATGGACGCCTCCTTTCAACCAAAGCCGGTTCCTCTATGGTCGTCCATGAGACGGATGGTGTGCCAAGTGGATAGCGGCCCCACAGGCGATTTCGTGACGGTTCTGGTGCACAAACGCATGGCGATCGATCAGAGTTCCGGCTCTGCGGGGTGCCTGACGGGTCGACGGCCGTGCCGTACCCGGACGGGTGACGCCGGAGGCGGACGGGTGAACGGGGAGTTTGTTTGTTCGGCATCATTCGGCCCTGCCGGCACCGGCTGCCGGAGGGCCTGCGCGGCTCGTGGCTGGCCCACCTCTGCGGGCTGTGCCTCGCGCTGCGCGCGGACCACGGGCAGTTCGCACGGGTCGTCACCAACTATGACGGCCTGGTCATATCGGTGCTTGTGGAGGCGCAGGCTCCGGCCGTGACGGCAGCGGCCGACCTGCGGCGCACGGCAGGCCCCTGCCCGCTGCGCGGCATGCGCACCGCGTCGGTCGCCCGCGGCCCGGGCGCGCGGCTCGCGGCGGCCGTCTCGCTGACGCTGGCGTCGGCGAAGGTGCGCGACCATGTCGCGGACGGCGACGGAGTGTTGGCGCGGCGCCCGGTGGCCGCGGCGGCCCGCCGCGTCGCCGCGCGCTGGGACCGGGCCGGGGCGTTCACGGGCGCCGGGGTGGGCTTCGACACCGCCGTGCTGCTCGACGCGGTGGACCGGCAGGCGGGCCTGGAGCAGACGGCCGTCGCGGGCACGCCGCTGACGGCGGTGACCGAGCCCACCGAGACGGCCACGGCCGCGGCCTTCGGGCACACCGCCGTGCTGGCCGGGCGGCCCGGGAACCGGGAGCCGCTGGAGGAGGCGGGCCGCCTGTTCGGGCGGCTGGCCCACCTGCTGGACGCGGTGGAGGACCTGGCGGCCGACGCGGCGTCAGGTGCCTGGAACCCGATCACCGCCACCGGGACCTCCCTGGCCGAGGTGCGGCGGCTGTGCGACGACGCGGTGCGCGGAGTGCGCCTGGCGCTGCGGGACGTCGCGTTCACGGACGGGGCGCTGGCGCACGTCCTGCTGGCGCACGAGCTGAAGCGCGCGGTGGACCGGACGTTCGGCGGGGCCTGCGGGCACACCGGCCCCGCCGGGCAGCACGGCTCGTACGGTCAGCCCGGGCCGTACGGTCAGCCCGGGCCGTACGGCGGGCACGGCCGGCCCGGTCCGTACGGGCCGGGTCCGCACGGGCCCCACGGGCACGGCGCCGCGGGCCACCCCGGTCCGGGCCCTGTCCTGTCCCACGGCGGCGCGCCGCCGCCGCAGTCGCCGTGGATCACCTACCCGTTCGGACCTGACGGCTCGCCACCCCCCGAGCCGCCGCGCCGCAGGCGGGGGTTGCTCGCCGGGTGCCTGGTGTGGACGGGGCTGTGCTGCACCTGCCAGGTGTGCTGCCGGGAGCGGTACGAGGACCCGTGGACCGGCAGGAACCGCGAGGGCTGCATACACAAATGCGACTGTGGTGACTGCTGCGATTGCTGTGACTGCTCCGACTGCTGCTGTGACTGTGGCTGTGACTGTTGACGGGCTGAGCGAGGGGAGGGGGCGGCACTGCCGCGATGTGAAGGCCGAACAGATGTAACAAAAGCGAAAAAAGTGGATGGAACGGAAGGTGCTGGCTGACGCGAAGCGCCTGGTCGGGCCTGGGGCCCTGGGGCGGCTGGCGGGAAACCGGGGGGAGACCCCCGGTGATCCGAGAACGGGCGGTGTTCCGAGGACGGGCGGAGCGGGCGGCGGTGCACGCTGCCCGCGGCCTGGCCGCTGCCGGTCCGGGGTCGGGAAGCGGAGCGGTCACCCGCGCCCGGCGCGGCTCACATGCGGCTCGTACGGGCCCGTACGGCCGCGGCGCGAGAAGGTCAGCCTCTCCGGGCAGCCGTACGGGAACAGGACGCCGACCACACTCGACCGAAGTCAATGTGATCGCGCGTAACCAGTCGCTGCCGAGGGCTCATGCGCCAAGTGGAGCAGGCGTCCGCTTCTACGTCAACACCTGGTGAGACGCGACGTCCGCATGCCGGACGCTCTTGACAGCGGTGCGCCGGGACCCCGTAGCCTCGACGGACGGCCGTGCTGAGGGGCGCGGTCCGTGTGAAGGCAGTTCGGTGTCCACTTCCGGCACTCACGGAGCCCTCACATGCCCGCGCCTTCCCGGCCCTCGCCCGCCCGTTCCCCCGCCCGTCCCTCCACACCGCCCGCCGTCGTGATCGTCGGCGCGGGCCCGCGCGGCACCGGCCTCGTGGAACGCATCGCCGCCAACGCGCCCGAGATATACGGCGCGTCGGCCGCCGGCGCCGCCCTCGACCTGCACCTGGTCGACCCCTACCCGCCGGGCGGCGGCCGGGTCTGGCGGCACGAGCAGTCCCCGCTGCTGTGGATGAACTCCATGGCCGAGGACGTCACCATGTTCACCGACGAGACCGTCGAGCGGGAGGGCCCGATACGTCCCGGCCCGTCGCTGGCCGAGTGGGCGCGGGACCTGCGCGGCGGACGGATCGCGGCCCGGCTCCCGGCCGAGCTGGCCGCCGAGGCGGCCGGCCTGGACGGCCAGTCCTTCCCCAGCAGACGGCTGCAGAGCGCCTACCTCGGCTGGGTGTACGAGCAGTCGGTGGCCGCCCTGCCGCCCGGCATCACCGTGCACGAGCACCGCCGCCGCGCGCTGCGGATCACCGGCCCGCGCGACGGGCGGCAACTGGTCTGGCTGGAGGGGCGCGCCGAACCGCTCGCCGCCGACCTCGTCGTCCTCGCCCTCGGCCACCTCGACGCCGAGCCCGACGAGGAGCAGCGGCGGCTGGCCCGCTTCGCCGCCGAGCACGGACTGGTGCACCTGCCCCCCGAGTTCACCGCCGACAGCGACCTGGACCGGCTGCGCCCCGGCGAGCCCGTGCTGGTGCGCGGCTTCGGCCTGGCCTTCGTGGACCTGATGGTGCTGCTGACGGAGGGGCGCGGCGGCCGGTACGAGGAGGGCCCAGGCGGCACGCTGGTCTACCGCCCCTCAGGCCGTGAGCCGGTGCTGCACGTCGGTTCGCGGCGCGGCGTGCCGTACCACTCGAAGATCGGCTACGGCTGGCAGGGCCAGCCGCCGCCCGTGCCGCGCTTCTTCGGCCCCGCCGAGGTCGACGAGCTGCTGGGCCGGCCCGGCGGCTACGACTTCCAGCGCGACGTGTGGCCGCTGGTGGCCAAGGAGCTGGGCTTCGCCCACTACCACCGGCTGTTCACCGCCCACCCGGGCCGCACCACAGGGGAGTGGCAGGCGTTCGAGGAGAAGTACGCCGCGGCCGCGCCCGGCAGCGCGGAGCTGGCCGCCCTGGTGTCCGCCGCCGTGCCCGACCCGGCCGACCGGCTCGACCTGGACGCGCTCGACCGGCCGCTGGCCGGCCTGCGCTTCCCCACCTCCGACGCCCTCCAGGACGGCCTGCGCCGGTACATCGAGGCCGACCTGGCGCGCCGCCACGACCCCGCCCACGACCCGGACCTGGCCGTCTTCCTGGCCCTGCTGTCGGTGTACGGGCAGCTGTTCCGGCTCGGCGACATCGGCGGCTGGTGGCACGGCTTCTTCAGCTACCTGGCCTCCGGCCCGCCCGGCCCCCGGCTGCGCCAGCTGCTCGCCCTGTCCCGCGCCGGCCTGGTGCGCTTCCTCGGCGCCGACATGGCGGTGACCGCCGACCCGGCGCGCGGGGTGTTCCAGGGCAGCGGCGCGAGCGTGCCCGGGCACGCGGTCGAGGCCCGCGCTCTGGTCGAGGCCCGGCTGCCCGAGCCGACCGTCGACCGCACCCGCGACCCGCTGCTGCGCGCCCTGTACGACGACCCGTCCGACGGCGGCGGCGCGCTGGCCACCCCGGCCGGGCTGGTCGCCGTCGACCCGGCGGACTCGCGGCTGCTGGACCGCACCGGCCGTCCGCACCCGCGCCGCTTCGCCATCGGCCCGCACACCGACGCCCGGGCCGCCGGCGCGTTCGCCCGGCCGCGCACCAACGCGCCCGCCTTCCGGCAGAACGACGCGACCGCGCGCGCCCTGCTGTCCTTCCTGCGCGACCTGTCCTGTCGCACCCCGCTCAGCGCCTGACGGCACGCAGCCCCGCCCAGCGCCAGACGGCCCGTACCCGCCCAGCGCCTGTCGGCCCGCACCCGCTCAGCGCACTGCGGCTCGTACCCGCTCAGCGCCCGACGGCCGCGCCCACCGCGCCCCGGAGCTCCGCCACCCCCCGCACCACCCGTCCCAGCGGAAGACGAAGGACGTCCGATGTCTCTGACCGCAGATCCACCCGTCGACCAGACGGCCAAGACCACCGAGCCCGAGGACTACTCGACGCTCACCGTGGTGCCCGTACGGCACCCGTGGCGCTGGGCCGCCGTCGTCGTCACCGCGGTGCTCGTCGCCCAGTTCGTGCACGGCCTGGTCACCAACCCGGGCTGGGAGTGGGACGTCTTCGCCGACTTCTTCACCGCCGAGACGATCCTGAAGGCGGTGTGGATCACCCTCCAGCTCACCTTCTACGGCACCGCCCTGGGCTTCGCCCTGGGCATCGTGCTGGCCTTCATGCGCATGTCGGCCAGCCCGTTTCTGAAGTCGGTGGCCTTCGCCTACATCTGGGCGTTCCGGTCCATACCGCTGATCGTGCAGCTGCTGTTCTGGTTCAACCTGTCGTACCTGTACAAGCGGCTGGACTTCGGCATCCCCTTCGGCCCCGGCTTCTACCACTTCGACACCATGGGCCTGGTCGGCGCCATGAGCGCCGCGGTCCTGGGCCTGGCCCTGCACCAGGCCGCGTACGCCGCCGAGATCGTGCGCGGCGGCGTGCTGGCCGTCGACAGCGGCCAGCTGGAGGCCGCGGCGGCGCTCGGCATCCCGCGCCTGCGGCAGCTGCGCCGCATCGTGCTGCCGCAGGCGATGCGCTCCATCCTGCCCAACGCCGCCAACGAGGTGATCTCCCTGTTCAAGGGCACCTCGATCGTGTCCGTCATGGCGATCGGCGAGCTGTTCTACCAGGTGCAGGTGATCTACGGGCGCAACGGCCGGGTCGTGCCGCTGCTGATGGTGGCCACCGCCTGGTACATCCTGCTCACCACGGTGCTGTCGATCGCCCAGTACTACGTCGAGCGCCACTTCGCCCGCGGGGCCACCCGGTGACCGCCCCCGCCGCCCCCATGGTCGCCGTCCGCGCCGTCCGCAAGAGCTACGGCTCGCTGGAGGTGCTGCGGGGCGTGGACCTCACCGTCCGCGCCGGCGAGGTCGCCGTCGTGCTCGGCCCCTCCGGCTCCGGCAAGTCCACGCTGCTGCGCTCCATCAACCACCTGGAGAAGGTCGACAGCGGCTGGATCAGCGTCGACGGCTCGCTGGTGGGCTACCGCCGCTCCGGCGACAAGCTGTACGAGCTGCGCGAGCGCGAGATCCTCAGGCAGCGCACCAAGATCGGCTTCGTCTTCCAGAACTTCAACCTCTTCCCGCACCTGACCGTGCTGGAGAACGTCGTGGAGGCGCCCGTCTCCGCGCTGCGCCGCCCGCGCAAGGCGGCGGTGGAGACGGCCGAGCGGCTGCTGGCCCGCGTCGGGCTCGCCGACAAGACGGCCGCCTACCCCAAGCAGCTCTCCGGCGGCCAGCAGCAGCGGGTGGCCATCGCCCGCGCCCTCGCGCTGGAGCCGAAGCTGCTGCTGTTCGACGAGCCGACCTCCGCGCTCGACCCCGAGCTGGTCGGCGAGGTGCTGGACGTCATCAAGGCGCTCGCCCACCAGGGCACCACGATGATCGTCGTCACCCACGAGGTCGGCTTCGCGCGCGAGGTCGCCGACACGGTCGTGTTCATGGACGGCGGCCGCATCGTCGAGCAGGGCCCGCCCGGCGAGGTCCTGGACAACCCGCGCCACGAGCGCACCCGGACGTTCCTGTCGAAGGTCCTGTGACCGCCGTGCCCGCACCCCCGTACCGCCACCCCCCAGCCCTGTCCGCCGGACCGTCCGCCGCGCCGGCCGCGGACCGCACGTCAGCACCCGTACCACCAAGGAGCCACCTCGTGAGAACCCGTGCCCTGTCCGCCTCCGTCGCCGCCCTGATCGCCGCAGCCCTGCTCGGCGCCTGCGGCAACGGCGACACCGAGGACACCGTCAAGCCCAAGGGCCAGGCGGGCGACGGCATCAACATCGGCCCCGACCAGCACCGCATCCGCGGGACCGAGTTCGAGGCGGCCGCCGCGAAGCTGCCGGAGGCCGTCCGCAAGCGCGGCACGCTGCGGCTGGGCGGCAGCGCCGAGTCCGCGCCGCCGCTGGCCTTCACCGCCACCGACGACAAGACCCGCATCGGCGTCGAGGTCGACATCGCCGTGCTCGTCGCGGACACCCTCGGCCTGAAGCCGGACCTGCAGCAGGTGTCCTGGGAGAACCTGTTCGTCGGCCTGGACAGCGGAAAGTTCGACGGCGTCTTCAACAACGTCACGGTGACCGAGGAGCGCAAGGAGAAGTACGACTTCGCCACCTACCGCCTGGACGACCTCGCCCTGGAGGCCAAGAAGGGCTCGAACTGGAAGGTGAAGGGGGCCGCGGACGTCGCGGGGAAGACCATCGGCGTCGACAGCGGCACCAACCAGGAGAAGATCCTGGTCGGCTGGAGCGAGGAGAACAAGAAGGCCGGCCGCGAGCCCGTGGACATCAAGTACTTCAAGCGGCAGCCCGACTACTACCTCGCGCTCCAGTCCGGGCGCCTCGACGCCTACTTCGGCCCGAACCCCAGCGCCGCCTACCACGTCGCCACCGCCGGCCAGACCGAGATCGTCGGCACGTTCTCCGGCGGCGGCGAGCAGGTGCAGGGCAAGATCGCCGCGATCACCAGGAAGGGCAGCGGCCTGGTCGACGCCTACGCGGCGGCACTCGACCACATCATCCAGGACGGCTCGTACGCCAAGGTCCTCAAGCGGTGGGGCCTGTCCAGCGAGGCGGTGCCGAAGTCGGAGATCAACCCGCCCGGGCTGCCCAAGCAGTAGCCCCGGCCCCCACCCCCACAGGAAGGCCCCTGACCATGGCCAGTCCCACCACACCGCTCCACCTGGCCGTCGCCGTCGACGGCACCGGGAGCTACGAGGCGGCGTACTACGTCGAGCTGGCCCGCCTCGCCGAGACCGGCACGCTCGACTTCGTCACCCTGGACGACTCGCTCGGCCCCCCGGGGGAGGGGACCGGCAGGCCCGACGCGCTCGCCGTACTCGCGCGCGTCGCGCCCGCCACCGAGCGGATCGGCCTGGTGCCGGTCGTCACCACCACCCACACCGAGCCGTTCCACGTCTCGTGCGCCGTGGCCACCCTGGACTGGGTGAGCCGCGGCCGCGCGGGCTGGACGGTCGCGGTGTCGGCGACGGAGGCGGAGGCGCGGCTGGTCGGCCGCCGCGCCGCCGCGCCGCCCGAGGAGCTGTGGGAGGAGGCGGGGGAGGTCGCGGACGTCGCCTCCCGGCTGTGGGACAGCTGGGAGGACGACGCCGAGATCCGCGACGTGCCGACCGGTCGCTTCGTCGATCGCGACAAGCTGCACCACGTCGACTTCGAGGGACGGCGCTTCAGCGTGCGCGGGCCGTCCATCGTGCCGCGCCCGCCGCAGGGCCACCCGGTCGTCGCGGTCGACGCCACCGACCCGGCCGCCCGCGACACCGCGGCCCGGTACGCCGACGTGGCGTACGTACGGGCCGCGCGGCCGGGCGCGGCCCGCGCGGCCGCCGACGACCTGCGCCGCCGGGCGCTCGGCCACGGCCGCGACGAGGGCGCGCTCGTCGTGCTCGCCTCCCTCGCGGCCGACCTGTGCGCCGGCGAGTACGCGGCCGGCCCGGCCGGGGCCGACGGCCCGCTGCCGGTGAACCGGGCGGGCCTGCCGGTCTACCGCGGCGGCCCGGTCGACCTCGCCGAGCTGATCACCGGCTGGCACGGCGCGGGCGCCGTCGACGGCTTCCACGTCACGCCGGTCAGCCCCCGCGGCGACCTGGAGCGCTTCGTCAACGGCACGGTCGCGCTGCTCCAGCACCGCGGCCTGTTCCGCACCTTCTACCCCGGGGCGACCCTCCGCGAGCACCTGGGCCTGCCGCGCCCGGCCAACCGGTACGCGCCCGCCAGGGGGGCCGTCCGATGAGCACCGCGCCCGCGCGGGAGATCCACCTCGCCGCCCACTTCCCGGGCGTCAACAACACCACGGTCTGGCAGGTCCCGGCGACAGCCCCCGGTGGAGGCGCCGCGCGCCGCCCCTCCCTCGGCAGCCAGATCGACTTCTCCTCCTTCGAACACCTCGCGCGCACCGCCGAGCGCGGCCTGTTCGACTTCTTCTTCCTCGCCGAGGGGCTGCGGCTGCGCGAGCACAAGGACCGTATCCACGACCTCGACGTGGTCGGCAGGCCCGAGTCGCTCACCGTGCTGAACGCGCTGGCCGCCGTCACCGACCGGCTGGGCCTGGCCGCCACCGTCAACACGACCTTCAACGAGCCGTACGAACTGGCCCGGCGTCTGGCCACCCTCGACCACCTCAGCGGCGGCCGGGCCGCGTGGAACGTGGTCACCTCCTCGGACGCCTTCACCGGCGAGAACTTCCGCCGCGGCGGCTACCTGGACCGATCCGACCGGTACACCCGGGCCGCCGAGTTCGTCGCCGTCGCGCGCGAGCTGTGGGACTCCTGGACACCCGGCGGCCCCCCGCGCCCGTTCGCGCACGCCGGCCGGCACTTCGACATCGCCGGGGTGTTCGGCGTGCCGCGCAGCCCGCAGGGGCACCCGGTGGTCATCCAGGCGGGCGACTCCGGCGACGGCCGGGAGTTCGCCGCCTCCACCGCCGACGTGATCTTCACCCGGCACGGCACGCTGGAGGCCGGCCGGGCCTTCTACGCCGACGTCAAGGGCCGCCTCGCGCACTACGGGCGCGAGCCCGGGGACCTGAAGATCATGCCCGGGGTGTCCTTCGTGGTCGGCGACACCGCGGCCGAGGCCCAGGAGCGGGCCGCCGAGATCCGCCGCCTCCAGGTCTCCCCGCAGACCGCGATCCTGCTGGCGGAGCAGGTGTGGGGGGTGGACCTGTCCGCGTACGACCCCGACGGGCCGCTGCCGGACTTCGACCCGCGGCCGCACTCCGGCCTCGCCCAGGGCCGGGTGCGGCACGCCGACCAGCGCGCCGTCGCCGACCGGTGGCGGGAACTGGCGCGGGCCAAGGGCCTGTCGCTGCGGCAGACGGTGATCGAGGCGACCGGGCGGCAGTCCTTCATCGGAACGCCGGAGGCGGTCGCCGAGGAGATGGCCGCCTTCGTCGCCGCGCGTGCGGCGGACGGCTTCATCCTCATACCGCACTTGACTCCTGGTGGACTGGACGAGTTCGTGGACCGGGTCGTACCGCTGCTGCAGGAGCGCGGCACCTTCCGCACCGCCTACCGGGGTACGACGCTGCGCGACCACCTGGCCTTGCGGCCGCCCGCGGCCTGAAAGCCCCCGCCCGGCGGCCCTGGCGCGGGCCGCCGCCCAGGTCAGGACGGGTGTCCGGGGCCGCGGCGGCGGAGCGGAACCCGATGGCCGACCGGCGCGTCGAAGCGGTGTCCGATGGGACGGGTTGCGAAGCCCCGGCGGCGAACAGCCGTCGGGGCGCTCCGGCGTGCGCGGGGAAGTATACGAAATGCCCTCTTGCCTCAGGTGGTTGAGGGCGCGAATACTTCCGGAAGCGCTTGTCAGGGGCACGACCAAATTGCCCCCCGCTGGGCTCCGCCGCGCCCCTGCGGCGCCGCCCGGGCCCGCACACCCACGCGGGCCCCCGATTCCGTCGGAGGAAGAGTTGAGCAGAACAGCCAGACTCCCCCGCAGCAGACGCTTCACCAGACGCGCCGGGCTGACCGCCGCGGCGTCCGCTCTGGTGGCCGCCACGGCGATCGCCGCCCCCACCGCCTACGCCGGCGCCGGCCAGGCGGGCGCCCACACCGCCGCCGCGGCCGCCGCGGCCGGTGACGCCGTCCGCAAGGCCGACGTCGCGGGCACCGCGTGGTACGTCGACAAGGCGACCAACACCCTCGTCGTCACCGCGGACAGCACCGTCTCCGCGAGCGAGATATCCGCGATCAAGAAGACCGCCGGATCGAACGCCGGCGCCATCGAGATCCAGCGCACCCCGGGCACGTTCAACAAGCTGATCTCCGGCGGCGACGCGATCTACGCGAGTAGCTGGCGGTGCTCGCTCGGCTTCAACGTCCGCACCAGCGGCGGCACGTACTACTTCCTGACCGCCGGCCACTGCACCGACGGCGCCGGCACCTGGTGGGCCGACTCCGCGCACTCCACGGTCCTCGGCACGACGGCCGGCTCCAGCTTCCCGGGCAACGACTACGGGATCGTGCGCTACACCAACAGCTCCGTCAGCCACCCGGGCACCGTCGGCAGCCAGGACATCACCAGCGCCGCCACCCCCTCCGTGGGTCAGACGGTCTTCCGGCGCGGCTCCACCACCGGCACCCACAGCGGCACCGTCACCGGCCTGAACGCCACGGTCAACTACGGCGGCGGCGACATCGTCTCCGGCCTGATCCAGACCAACGTCTGCGCCGAGCCGGGAGACAGCGGCGGCCCGCTGTACTTCTCCACCACCGCCTACGGGCTCACCTCGGGCGGCAGCGGCAACTGCTCCTCGGGCGGCACCACCTTCTTCCAGCCGGTCACCGAGGCGCTCGGCGCGTACGGCGTGAACGTCTACTGACGTTCTCCGCCTGACCGGCGCCGCGGGGCCCACCGGCTCCCGCGCAGCGCGTGCGGGCCCGCACACCGTGCCGCGCACCCCGCGAGGCGGCTCTCGCGAGGCGGCCCCCGCCCCACCGGGCGGGGGCCGCTTCACGCGTTCCGCGGCCCCTTGTGGCAGGACTATCGTGGACAGAGCACTACCAGTGCGAGTATTTCCCGCCAAAAGCATCGATACGGGACGGCAGGTGACCGTGATGGTGGATGGGCTCATAGCGGCCCTGGTGGTCGTCCTGTGCTGCGCCGCCGCCTACGCGCTGATGGCGCCCCGCGTGGTCAAGCAGTACGAGCGCGGCGTGGTCCTCCGGTTCGGACGGCTCCAGTCGAGGGTCCGCGGCCCGGGCTTCACGATGATCGCCCCGGGCGCCGACCGGCTGCGCAAGGTCAGCATGCAGATCGTGACCATGCCGGTGCCCGCGCAGGAGGGCATCACCCGGGACAACGTGACCGTGCGGGTCGACGCGGTCGTCTACTTCAGGGTCGTCGACCCCGCCGAGGCGGTCGTCCAGGTCGAGGACTACCGCTTCGCCGTCTCGCAGATGGCCCAGACCTCGCTGCGCTCGATCATCGGCAAGAGCGACCTGGACGACCTGCTGTCGGACCGGGAGAAGCTCAACCAGGGGCTGGAGCTGATGATCGACAGCCCGGCCGTCGGCTGGGGCGTGCACATCGACCGCGTCGAGATCAAGGACGTGTCCCTGCCGGAGACCATGAAGCGGTCGATGGCCCGGCAGGCCGAGGCCGACCGCGAGCGGCGGGCCCGGCTGATCAACGCGGACGCCGAGCTCCAGGCGTCCCGCAAGCTGGCCGAGGCGGCCGCGCAGATGGCCGACGCGCCCTCGGCGCTGCAACTGCGGCTGCTCCAGACCGTGATGGCGGTGGCCGCGGAGAAGAACTCCACGCTCGTGCTGCCCATCCCGGTCGAGCTGCTGCGCTTCCTGGAACGGGCGGCGCCCGGGACGGGCGGGGGTGCGGCGCCGGTCCCGGACGGGGGCGCGGCGTCCGGGACGGACGGGCCGCCGGACGGCGACGGCGCCGGGCGGGCGGCGAGTCCGGCCGGGCGGGCGGCG
>NZ_JAVSCF010000162.1:0-14692 GCF_031932565.1 Streptomyces sp. B1866 | reverse complement strand
CCAGCCGGGCGCGGCGCGAGCGGCCGCCCGCGGCGCGGCCCGGGGCCGGGGCGGCGGGGTCGTCGGCGGGTGCGGTGGCGGGTTCGGCGGAGGGACGCGGCATGGAGCCTCCCGGCGTAGATCGTGCGGCGGTGCATCGACCTGGCGATGATCGATGGTAAGGACTTCAGGCGGCGGTGGCCACTGGTTCGACAACGATTGCCCCGGTGTCGCGGGTGCGGGCGCCCGCCCGGCGGACCGCGCACCGCCGACCGGCTCACCGGCCGCGGCGCCGGTGACCGCGGCCCTTCCGCCCGCGCCCGGCCCCGTCGTCAGCGGCTCCGGTGCCGGGTGCGGTGGCCGCCCGAGCCGCCGCCCGTGCCGTACTTGCCGACCGTGCCCCCGTCTCCGTAGTCCCCGTATCCGCCGGTCCCGCCGGTTGTGCCGCCGCTCGTCTGTCCGCCGTACCGGTGGCGGCCGGGTGTCGCCGTCGGGCCGCCCTCCGTCGGGTTGCCCCCGGTCGGCAGCCGCTCGTCCGGGCAGGTGCGCAGCACGCGCACCATCGCGTCCCGCTCGGCCCGGGTGACCCACAGCCCGTACTTCCGCTTCACCGCCACCTGCCCGGCCACGTAGTCGCAGCGGTACGCCCGGTTCGGCGGGAGCCACGTGGCGGCGTCGGCGTCGCCCTTGCGGCGGTTGGCGGAGGCGTCGGCGGCCACCAGGTTGAGCGGGTCGTTGGCGAAGGCCAGCCGCTTGCTCGCGGGCCACTGCCGCGCGCCCTTCTGCCACGCGTCGGACAGCGCGACCAGGTGGTCGATGTCGACCTGGCTGCGGCCGCGCACGTACCGCACGCGCGTGCCGGTGTACGGGTCCGGGGCGAGCGTGCCGCGCAGCACGCGGCAGCCGTCCGAGGCGCGGGAGACCGCGGCGAGGTCGCGGGCGAGCACGTCGTCGCGGGTGTCGCAGCCGTTGCGGTCGGTGTCGGCCCAGGCCCTGCCGAATCGTTCCCGCTCGTAGCCGGTCTTCGGCGCGCGTCCCTTGACGGGCAGGGCCGCGACGGCGTCCAGGGCCGAGCCCGCCGGGACACCCCCGCCGCCGCCCCCGCCGCCGCCCCCGGCGGTGTCCGAGCCGCCGCCGGAGCATCCGGCGACCGCCAGCAGCGCGGCCAGCGCCACCGCGGTCGCGGTGGCCGGCCACGGCCGCGCGTGTGCCCGTTCCCGCCCCATACCCGTCCCCTTCGCGTATCTTTTCGGTAGATCGCACACACGATCGCCGAACATGCGATCCAACAGATCCAAAGGATCTTCACTGGATCGGCCCCCACGATAGGACCCGGAGGCCCCGGTTGGACACGGCTGCCACGGCACCGCCCGGCATACCCGCGCATCCTCCCGCCCGATCCGCCGGGCCCGCCGTGGCCGTCTGGCGGGCCCGGCTGCGCGCGGGGGCCGCCGCCCTCGGCAGGCCGGGCCTGGACCCGTACTGGCTGGCCGCCGGCTTCTTCGCCGCCTTCTCGGCGCTGTCGGTGTGCCTGTACCGGCGCATGTTCGCCATGTCGTGGGACCTGGGCATCTTCGAGCAGGCGATACGGTCCTACGCGCACCTGCGCGAGCCCGTCGCCGACCTCAAGGGGCCCGGCACGAACATCCTGGGCGACCACTTCTCGCCCATCACCGCGCTGGTCGCCCCCTTCTACCGGCTCTACCCCGGCGCCGTGACGCTGCTGGTCGTGCAGGCCGGCCTGTTCGCCCTGTCCGTGGTGCCCGTCACGCGCGTGGCGGCGCTGCTGCTCGGCCGGTGGCGCGGGCTCGCGGTCGGGATCGGGTACGGGCTGTCGTGGGGCCTGCAACGGGCCGTGGAGTTCGACTTCCACGAGATCTGCTTCGCCGTGCCGCTGCTGGCCTTCGCGCTGGAGGCGATCATCCGGGAGCGCTGGACCGCGGCGATGCTGTGGGCGGTCCCGCTGGTCTTCGTCAAGGAGGACATGGGCGCGACGGTGGCCGCCGTCGGCGCGGTGATCACCCTGCGCACCTGGCGGAGCGGCGACGCGCGCGTGGTGCCGCGGGCGCTGGGCCTGGTGGTCTTCGGCGTGCTGGCGCTGGTGTTCACGCTCCGCTTCGCCATCCCGCACTTCAACGCCACCGGCGCCTACGACTACTGGAACAAGGTCGACGGCAGCGGCGAGGCGACCGCCACCGTCCCCGTCGAGACCGCGCTGCGCACCACGCTGTGGATACTGCTGCCCACCACCGGCCTGCTCGCGCTGCGCTCGCCGCTGCTGCTGGTGGCCGCGCCCACGCTCGGCTGGCGGTTCGTCTCCCACGAGGAGCACTACTGGGGCACGGCCTGGCACTACAGCGCCGTACTCATGCCCGTCGTCTTCCTGGCCCTGGTCGACGCCTGCGCCCGGCTGCGCGAGAGCCGCTTCGACCGGCTGCGCCGGTACGCGCGCCAGGCGCCGATGGGCGTGGCCGCCGCCGGGCTCGCGCTGACCACGGCCCTGCCCCTGGAGCAGCTCACCGACCCGGACTTCTACCGCAAGCCCGCGCAGGTCACGGCCGCCGAGCGGGCCCTGAACCGGATACCCGACGGGGCGTCGGTGGAGGCCAACGTCCCGCCGATCAGCCGGCTGACCAACCGCTGCCGCGTCTTCTGGGTGACCGGCGCCAAGGACGTGGTGCCGGACTACATCGCCCTGAGCGAGTCCGCGGACTACTCGCAGGACCGGCTGGTGTCCTACGCGCGGGTGCTGCACCCGTCGGCGCGGTACGAGTTCCTCGCCGAGGGGGGCGGCGTCTGGATAGCCAAGCGGGTCTCGCCGGGCGGGTGAGGCCCGGGGCCGAGGCGCGCCCGGTGACATCCGGACCCGGCCCGCGCGGATCGCGGCCAGGCGCGGGGCGCGGCAGGCGACGGCTCCGTCTCGTGGGTGGCCGTCACGGAGGTCAGGCCGCCCCACGGCCCTGTCGAAACGGCGCGGCACGGCCCTGTCGAAACGGCGCGGCGCCGGGCGGCGGGCCGGTCGCGTCATGCGACCGGCGGCCGCCCGGCGCCGTGGCCGGTGCGGGGAGGAGGCGGGTGACCGCGGGGCCTTACGGGGTCCCCGCGGGCCTTACGGGGGTCAGGCGGAACCGCTGACCGCGCTGCCCGCCAGCCACTGGCTCCAGCTCAGGTTCCAGCCGTTGAGGCCGTTGTCCGGCTGGATCTGCTTGTCCGGCGAGTTCTTGACGATGACCACGTCACCGATCAGGGACTTGCTGTAGAACCACGAGGCGTCCTGGCCCGGGTCGTTGCCGCCCTTGGTGTCGTTGAGGCCCACGCAGCCGTGGCTGGTGTTGACGCTGCCGAAGATGTAGTCGCCGCCCCAGTAGTTGCCGTGGATGAAGGTGCCCGACGTGGACAGCCGCATGGCGTGCGGCACGTCCTTGATGTCGTACTCGCCCTTGCCGTCCTTCTTGGTGAAGCCGACCGTGGCGCCGTCCATCCGGGTCTCCTTGAACTTCTCGGAGATCACCATCTGGCCGTTGTAGGTGGGGTTCGCCGGGCTGCCGGCGGAGATCTTGAGCGTCTTGACGGTCTGGCCGTCCCGGACGACCTTCATCGTCTTCGCCTTGGCGTCGACCGTGCTGACCTGCGAGCGGCCGATGCGGAAGGAGTACGTCTTGGACTGCACGCCCTTCACGCCCGCCGCGCCCTCGACACCGTCCAGGGCCAGCTTGACGGTCACCGTCGAACCGGCCTGCCAGTACTCCTGCGGCCGGAAGTCGAGCCGGTTGGCGCCGAACCAGTGGCCCACCACCTGCTGGCCGCTGCTGGAGGACACGGCGATGTGCGACTCGACGGCCCGCTTGTCCGTGATCGCCTTGTCGAAGTTGATCGACACCGGCATGCCGACGCCGACGGTCGCGCCCGCCTCCGGCGTGTAGTTGCCGATGAAGCTGTGCGCCGGCGAGACCGTGGTGAAGGACGAGTTCTCGATCGCCTTGCGGCCCTTGTCGTCCTGCGCCGTCGCGGTGACCTTGTACTGGGTGGAGCGGGCGAGCTGGCCGTTGGGCGTCCAGGAGCTGCCGTCGGCCGACAGCGTGCCGGGGACGGCGGTGCCGGTGCCGACGGCCGTCATCGTCACGGACGTGAGCTTGCCGCCGGTGACGGTGACCTTCGTGTCGCTGTTGATGCCCGCGTTGGTGGCGCCGCTCTTCGGGCTGATCGCTATTCGGGCGTCCGACGCGTCCTTCGCCGCCGCCTCGTCGACCTGCTGCTGCGACTTGCCGTGGCCGGACCCGTTCTTTCCGTCCTTGGCGTCGTCGCCGCCACCTCCCCCGCCTCCGCCGCACGCGGCAAGGGCCAGAACACCGCTCAGTACGGCGGCCGCGGCCGCCAGACTCCTACGGCGCTTGCCGTCCGTCATCACTCGCCTCTCCGTAATGCTCCCGGGCCCCAGACTTCGGGGGTCCAACCGGTTAGAACGCCATCCGGTCCCCGCCGGTTCCACGGCCAGTAAAACTGTGGGCGAGACCACTTGGCAAAGTCACCGGTCAGCCCGCCGGGCGCCGTCCCGCGGCCACCTCGGTGTGCTTCCAGTCCCCCGAATCGCGTTTCCCATGCCGCGTGGTTGTCCTTACGATTCACTACCATCGACCGGTACGGGTCGGCCGCCCACGGCCGTCAACCCACCGCAGTCGCAAGGGGGATGCCGACGTTGACCGCACGTACCGGCCGGGCCGCACGGACCGCGCGCCGGCCGCTGCTCACCGCGGCGGCCACGGGGACGCTGCTGTGCGCCCTGTGGTCCGTACCGTCCGCGCACGCCGCGACCGGTGCTGTCGAGGGTACGTCCATGGCGCGCGGACCCGCCATCACCGTCCCCGGGGTCGCGGTCCCGGCCGAGGCGGGCGCCGGGACGGGGGCGCTGACCCACGCGCCCTACGCGCCCGCGCGTGACCCGCGGCTGGCCGATTCCGGCGGCGTGGACGTCACCCCGTACCTGATCGGCGGCACGGCCTTCCTGGGGCTGGGTGTGGCAATGGTCACAGTCTCGGTGCGCCGGTCGCGCCCCGAGGCGTACTGAGCCCGCCGACGCCAGGTTTCACGGGGTTTTCGGGGCTCCTTCGAGGCGGTTTGACGTACGCCGCCGTACGCCTCGTGGACGCCCGGGCGCGGGGCCGTCTCACGCCAGCGGCCCCGTCACCTCCTGCGCCGCGCCGACCAGGCTTCCGGACCGTACGAACTCCTCGGCCGCCGCCAGGTCCGGCGCCAGGAACCGGTCCGGGCCCGGCCCCGCGACCCCCGCCGCGCGCAGCGCGGCCAGCACCGCGCGGCTCGCGGGCGCGGGGCTCAGACCCCGCCGCAGCTCAAGGGCGCGGGCGGCGGCCACCAGCTCGACCGCCAGCACGCGCGTCAGGCCCGCGACGGACACCCGCAGCTTGCGGGCCGCCGACCAGCCCATCGACACGTGGTCCTCCTGCATGGCCGAGGACGGGACCGAGTCCACCGACGCGGGCACCGCCAGCCGCTTCAGCTCGCTGACCAGGGCGGCCTGCGTGTACTGGGCGATCATCAGGCCGGAGTCGACTCCGGCGTCGGCGGCCAGGAAGGGCGGCAGACCGTGCGAGCGGTTCTTGTCCAGCAGCCGGTCGGTGCGGCGCTCGGCGATGGAGGCGAGGTCGGCGGCGGCGATGGCGAGGAAGTCCAGGACGTAGCCGACGGGCGCGCCGTGGAAGTTGCCGTTGGACTCCATGCGGCCGTCCGGCAGCACGACCGGGTTGTCCACGGCGGCGGCCAGCTCCCGGCCGGCGACCTCCCGCGCGTGCGCGAGGGTGTCCCGGCCGGCGCCGGCCACCTGCGGGGCGCAGCGCACCGAGTAGGCGTCCTGCACGCGCGGCGCGTCCTGCACGTGGTGCCCGGTCAGCCCCGAGCCGGCCAGGACCCGCAGCATGTTGGCGGCGCTGGCGGCCTGGCCGGGGTGCGGCCGGATGGCGTGCAGCTCGGGCGCGAGCACCCGGTCGGTGCCCAGCAGCGCCTCCATGGAGAGGGCGGCGGTCACGTCGGCGGCGGTGAACAGGCCGCCGAGGTCGGCGCAGGCCAGGATCAGCATGCCGAGCATGCCGTCGGTGCCGTTGAGCAGGGCGAGCCCTTCCTTCTCGCGCAGCTCGACGGGCTCGATCCCGTGCTCGGCCAGCAACTCGCCGGCCGGCCGCGGCACCCCGTCGGGCCCCTCGGCCTCGCCCTCCCCCAGCATCGCGAGCGCGCAGTGCGACAGCGGCGCGAGATCCCCGGAGCAGCCCAGGGAGCCGTACTCGTGCACCACTGGGGTGATCCCGGCGTTCAGCAGCGCGGCGATGGCCAGCGGTACGGCGGGCCGCACGCCCGTACGCCCCGAGGCGAGCGTCTTCAGCCGCAGGAACATCAGCGCGCGCACCACCTCCCGCTCGACGCTCGGCCCCATGCCGGCCGCGTGCGAGCGGACGATGTTGCGCTGGAGCCGGACGCGCAGGCCGTGCGGGATGTGACGGACGGCGAGCGCGCCGAAGCCGGTGGAGACGCCGTAGACGGGTCCGGGCTTGGCCGCCAGGTCGTCCACGACCCGGCGGGCCGCGGCGACGGCGGCGAGGGCCTGGCCGGACAGCTCGACGGGCGCGCCGTGCCGGGCTACGGCGAGGACGTCCTCGGGGGTGGTGCCGGAGGTGCCCACCACCACGGGGTGCATATTCATATTCAGGCACTGTAGGTACTGAATCACCGCCTGTCACGCGGTGGTTCGCCGGGCGCGCGGCCGGGGCGGGCGGGCGCCGGGCCGGGGCGGGCGGTCGGGCGGCCCGGGCGGCGGCGTCCGCACGCGCGGACGCTCGCGGCAGACCGCCCACGCCGACGGCCGGCCCGTACCGCTGCCGCGAACCGGACCGCTCCGCGCGCGGGACGGGCAGCAGGCGACGGGGCACGGGCCGCCGGGACCGTGGGTACGGCCCGCTTGGGCAAAGCCCCTCGGCGGCGCGCCAGGACAGCGAGCGCCGGGGCCGGGCCCCGGGGGGTAGCGCCCGGCGGACGGTCGGGCCCGCGCGCCTCGTGTCCCGGCCCGCGCCGGAGGCGGCTACGGCAGGCGGCCCCGGAAGCGCCGCCGCTCCGTGGTCGGGGGCGGGGGCGTGTCGGCCAGGCGGACCGGGTCGCGCGGGCCGCCCTCGCGGCCGGCGACGACCGGGCCCGCCGCGCGGGCGGCCTTGGCCCGGTACTGGGCGGCGTCGGCGAGGCGGAACAGGCGCCGCCCGGAGCGTATGGGCCCTATCGGGTCGCCCGTGGAGGCGACGCCGCAGGCCACGCCCTCGCCGATGTCCAGCTCGGCGGCCCGGCGGCACAGCTCGTCGGCGACCCGCACCACCTCGTCCGCCGAGGGCCCGACCCCCAGCAGGCAGAACTCGTCGCCGCCGAGCCGGGCCGCCAGCGCGTCCGACAGCTTGGCGCCGCACGCCGCGAGCACCGTGCCGAACCGTTCCAGCAGGCGGTCGCCGACCGCGTGCCCCAGCGAGTCGTTCACCCCTTTCAGGCCGTTCAGGTCGCACACCACCAGGCTGACCACCGCTCCCTCCCTGCGGTGCAGCTCCAGCGCCTCCGCCAGCCGCGAGTCGACCGCGCGGCGGTTGCCGAGACCGGTCAGCGGGTCGGTGAAGGCCAGCCGGCGGACCTCCTCCAGCCGCTCGGTCTGCGCTATCCCGGCCGCCGTCACCGCGGCCAGTACGGCGGCGAAGTCGGCGTCCGCCGGCCCGTACGCCGGACGGCCGGGCCCGCGCGCCACGTACAGCTCGCCCCACGCGCGTCCGTCCAGCACGACCGGCGCGACCACGCAGCTCGCGCGCCCGGCGCGCGGCGGCGCCAGCTCCCGGCGGCGGTACGCGCCCGCGGCGCCGCCCGGCTCCACCCAGGCGGGCGGCTCGGCGCCGGGCTCCCAGCGCTCGCGGAGGAAGGCGGCGACGTCCGCGCGACCGCCGACCGGGTAGGACTGGTCCTCCGGGAACTCCCACTCGCCCTCGGCCAGCTCCCCGACGTTCGTCAGCACCCGCAGCCGCGCCGGGTCGCGCTCCCACACGGCGACGGACGTGAAGCCCCCGTCGAGGGCACGGCACGCCCGGCGCGCGGCGGTCCGCACCGCGTCACGCAGGGTCTGCGCCGCCGCCATGGACTGCGCAAGCCCCACCACGGCCGACAGCCGCGCGTCGCCCTCGCTCGTCACCGCGCCTCACATTCCGCTGTTAACGTGCACGCTCGCACTGACCAGCGTAAGAATGTTCGGCGTTTTCCGCCTTGTCCGGTGTCGACTTCCCGCGCGGGAACGACCGGGAAGCCGCCCGGCGCGCACCGACCTGGGATCACGGATTACGACAAATGGGTTTATTCAGGGAAATACGGTGTCACGACGCGCCGTCTCGGTCTGAGGGCGCGAGGCCGGACACCCCGGTCCCGGTGTCCGGCCTCGCTTCGCGCGCCCGGCCCGGGCGGGGGTCCGGGCCGGGCGCGCCCACTGGAGGGCGGAGGTCAGTGGGCCGCGAGCCAGCAGGCGGCGTCCGCGTCGGACTCCTTGATCCGGACCTTGGCGTCCAGAAGCCACTCGATGCAGACCTCCTCGGAGTACGCCCCCTCCCACGTGCCCTGGCAGACCTTGCGCATGTAGTCGTCCACCTTGTAGCCACGGGAGCTGAGGTAGGACGTGCAGTCCCCGGTGTCGGCCTGTGCGGGAGCGGCCAGGGTCACCGACCCGGCGACGAGTCCGGCGGCGGCGGCGAGCGGGGCGACCATGCCGACGACGAGTTTCCTGACGACCATGTAAGGTCCTTCCGCTGTGGGGGGTGCGCGGCGCGGCCGGCGGTTCACCAGCCGGAACGCGCCGCGCCGATGTCGCGCATCAGCATGCTTCACCCCGCGCGGGAAGTCGTTGGCACCGGCTCCACAGTTTCGTTGACGGTTCGTCCCCGCGCGGGGCACCGGCGTACACGCGCGGGCTCACAGCCCGGGCCAGTCCGGCTTCCGCTTCTCGTTGAACGCGGCCACGCCCTCCGCCCGGTCCGCCGAGAAGGCCGCCGTCCGCCAGGCCCCGTCCTCCACCTCCAGGCCGGTGCGCAGGTCCAGGCCGTGCCCGAGGCGCAGCGCGCGCTTGGCGGCGCGCAGCCCGACGGGCGAGTTGGCCGCGATCCGGTGGGCCAGGGCCAGCGCCTCGGCGCGGTCCTCGCCCTCCGCGACCAGCTGGTCGACCAGGCCGAGCGCGGCGGCCTCCTCGGCGGCCACCCGGCGCGCGGTGAACACCAGCTCGGCGGCCCGCGCGGCCCCCACCCGGCGCGGCAGCAGCTGGGTGCCGCCGCCGCCCGGGATCACGCCGACCGACACCTCGGGCAGCCCGACCACGGCCGTACGGTCGGCGACGATCACGTCGCAGGACAGGGCCAGCTCGTAGCCGCCGCCGAGGGCGAACCCGTGCACGGCGGCGACCGTGGGCACGGGCAGCTCCAGCACGGCCGTGTACGCCCCGCGCGTGAGCGGCCGCTGGCGGGCCAGGTCCGCGTCGGACAGCGCATTGCGCTCCTTGAGGTCGGCGCCGACGCAGAAGGCCCGCTCGTGGGTGGAGGTGAGCACCACGGCCCGTACCGTCCGGTCCTCGGCCAGCGCCGCGCAGGCCGCCGTGAGGCAGCGGGCCATCGCCGAGGACACGGCGTTCATCGCCCCGGGCCGGTCGAGCACCAGCTCGGCGACGTGCCCGTCGGGCCGCACCGCGACCCACTCCCCGTACCGCTGCTCAGCCATGCGTACGTACCTCCCTGCCCCAGCCGCGTCGGCGTCCGGCGTGCGCCACGCTACGTCAGCGGGCGGAACGGCACACGGCCGCCCCGCCCGCCGCACGCGCGTGTCAGCGCACGTACCGTGCCAGGCCGGTCACCCGGTGGAGCAGGGACTCCAGCGGCCCGCGGCGGAAGATCTGCCGCCAGGCCAGGGCCGGGACGGCCACCGAGACGATGAGGCCGAAGAGCACGTACGACGGCCAGACGGGCAGCTCGTCGGGGCCCAGGTACCAGATCACGACGACGTGGTAGACGTACGCCGTCAGCGACATCGAGCCGACCGCGACGACCGGCGCGGCCAGCAGCCGGGCCAGCGCGTGCCGCTGGGTGAGGGCGACCGCGGCGACGATCACGGTGATCGCCACGCCGGTGTTGGCGAGCACCGACAGGGTCGTCTCGCTGTGCGGCCGGGCCACCAGCAGCCCGGCCGGGCTGTCGGTGTACTCCTCGGGACCGGTGTCGGACCACCACGCGGCCGACGAGCCGGCCACCCGCGCCACGCGCGGGAACGCCCGCATGGCCAGCCACGAGCCGCCGTAGCCGAGCACCGCGAGCGCCGGGCCCAGCACCGCCAGGCGGGCCCGTACGGCCGCCGACGTGAGGTCCAGGCGGCCCAGCGCCATGCCCGCGAACACGAACGGCATCCAGGCCAGCGCCGGGTAGCTGCCGGTGACCGTCAGCTCCAGCAGGCCCTCGCCGCTGAGCCGGGCCAGCGGGTCGTGACCGGAGAAGGCGCGGGCCCAGCCGGCGTACGACCAGTCCTCGCCGGTGAAGNGCCCGCTGGACGAGGAACAGCAGCTGCGGGCCGAGCACCGCCCACCCGGCCGCGAGCAGCGCCAGCGTACGGGCGCGCAGCCGGACGAAGGGGAGGGCGAGCAGGAAGTACAGGCCGTAGTAGGCGAGGATCACCTCGACCGGCGTCTTCTGCATGGCCAGCACGGTGCCGAGGGCGAGCAGCACCACCGAGCGGATCACGACGCGCACGGCGGCCTGGCGGCCCGCGCGGCCGGTCTTCGGGGTGCCGCGGCCGGCGATGAGGACCATGGTCACGCCCGCGAGCACGGCGAACAGGGCGGAGGAGCGCCCGTGGGCCAGCTCCATGAGGAAGCCGGTGAACCCGCCGTCGTCCGGATCCGGCCCGACGTGGGCCGCGTACATGCCGAAGACGGCCAGGCCGCGCGCCAGGTCGAGGCCGACCAGACGGCCGGTGGACGGCGCCGCGCCCGCCTCCGCCGCGGGCCGTACGCCGCCGGAGCCGCCGGAGGTCTCCAGACCGCCGGGGCCGCCGACGTCCACCGATACAGGTGGTGGGCTGTGGGTCATGCCCCCAGCGTCCGCTCCGGCCGGGCCCGCACACCATCCGGCAGCCTTCCGTAAGGCCCCCGCCGGCCGGCGGGCCGCCACCCCGCCGACCGGCGGGAATCCGCAGGCAGGGCACTGACCGCCAGCCCACGCGTGATACCAAAAACGGGACACGCCGACGCGGCAGGAGCGGAGAGCCAAGGGTGATACGGGTACTGGTGGTGGACGACGAGGCGCTGATCCGCTCCGGCTTCCGGCACATCCTCAGCGCGGCGGACGGCATCGAGGTCGTCGGCGCCGTCCCGGGCGGCGAGGCCGTCCAGACGGTCCGCGAGGAGCGCCCCGACGTGGTGCTGCTGGACATCCGTATGCCCGACGTGGACGGGCTGACCGTCCTGTCCGAGATCCGCGCCCTGCCCGCTCCCCCGGTCGTCGCCATGCTCACCACCTTCGACACCGACGAGTACATCGCCGCCGCGCTGCGCTCGGGCGCGGCCGGATTCCTGCTGAAGGACACCGACCCCGAGCAGATGGGCCACCTGGTGCGCACCCTGGCGGGCGGCGGCGTCGTCCTGTCCTCGAAGGTCACCCGCACGGTGGTGGACGGCTACCTCGACCGCGGCGTACGCGACCCCGCCGCCCGCAGCGTGGCCCGGCTGACCGCCCGCGAGCGGGACGTCCTGCTGCTGCTGGCCGACGGCCTGTCCAACGCCGACATCGGCACCCGCGTGCACCTGAGCACCGGCACGGTCAAGGACCACGTCAGCGCCATCCTCGCCAAGCTGGAGGTGGGCAGCCGGGTGCAGGCGGCGATCGTCGCCGAACGGGCGGGCCTGCTGGGACCGGGCACCCCGTGACCGCGCCCCGGGTGCCCGCCCCGCTGATCGACGCGGCCCTGGTGTGCGCCGCCCTCGCCGACACCTGGGCCAACGTCGCCCCCGACAACCGGGTGGGCCTGGCCTGCGCCCTGCCGGCCGCCGTCGCCCTGCTGCTGCGCCGCCACCTGCCCGTGGCCGCCCTGGCGCTGACCCTGTCGGCCGCGCTGGTGACCGACGCGGTCCTCGCCCCGCTCATCGCCCTGTACGCCCTGGCCGCCACCACCCGCAGCCGCCCCCTCATCCTCGCCGGGGCCGCCGCGTTCACCGCCTGCTACATGCTGCCCTGGCCGCCGCCCGCCATCGACCGTATGGACCACACCACCGCCCTGATCGACTTCGCCTACTCCCTGGCCATGGCCGCCGCCCCCGCCTTCCTCGGCCAGCTCGTCCAGGCCCGCCGCGACCTGTCCCTGCGGCTGGCGGAGATCACCGAGGCGCGCGAGCACGAGCGCCTGCTCATCGCCCAGACCGTGCTGGCCAAGGAGCGCGCCCAGCTCGCCCGCGAGATGCACGACGTGGTCTCCCACCAGGTCAGCCTCATCGCCGTACGCGCGGGCGCCCTCCAGGTCGGCACCCACGACCCGGAGACCAAGGAGGCCGCCACCACCATCCGCCGCCTGTGCGTGCGGACCCTCGACGAGCTGCGGCACATGGTCAGCGTGCTGCGCGCCTCCGGCAGCCTGCCCACCGACCTGACCCCCCAGCCGACCATCGCCGAGCTGCGCCAGCTCGTCGACTACAGCGGCATCGAGACCGAACTGGACCTGGACCTGCCCGACGACCTGCCGCCGCCCCTCCAGCGCGCCGTCTACCGCACGGTCCAGGAGGCCCTGACCAACGTCCGCAAGCACGCCCCGGGCGCCACCGCCGCCGTACGCGTCCAGCACGCCGGCGGCGCGGTCCTCACCACGGTCACCAACACCGCCCCCACCCGGCCCACCCTCGCCCTGCCCAGCGCCCGGCACGGCCTGATCGGCCTGCGCCAGCGCGCCGAACTCCTCGGCGGCACCCTCACCACCGGCCCGACGCCGGAGGGGGGCTACCGGCTCCAGCTGCGGCTGCCGGTGGACTGAAGCGCCCGCGCGCGGCGGTGTCAGCCGCCAGGGCGCGGGCGGCGAACCGTGCCCCGGGCCGGGCCTCGACGGCGCACCGCGCCCGGCGCGGGCGGGCCGGTCAGTCGAACCGGACGTGCCGCAGCCCCGTCCACGCCCACCGCAGGCGCCTGCGCACCGGGCCGTCCGTGTTCGGGGTCAGGGTCAGCCCGGCCGAGACGGCGATGTGGTCGGCGACCTGCGGGACGCCGATCCGGTCGGTCCACACGTGGGCGGCGAAGTCCGGCCGCCGCAGCCGCTCCAGGCACTCGTCCAGCCGCCGCACGGCGAAACTCTCCCCCCGCGCGGGCGCGCCGCCGCCCGCCACGAGGCGCGCCACGCGCCCCAGTTCCCGCTCGCGCAGCCGCCGCAGCACCGTCTCCCGCTCGGCCAGCAGCGCGAAGTGCCGTACGTCGTGGCCGCGTTCGCGCAGCCGTCCCACCGTCTCGCGGAAGTAGCGCGGCTCGACCACCGTCATGGGCACGATCACCGTGCCGCCGTGCCGGCCCAGGACCAGGTCCAGCACCTCGTACACGCCCTGCCGCCAGGCCGCGAGGTCCTGGAAGTCGCCGCGCAGGGACGGCGGCAGCATGCGGCGCAGGCCGAAGCCGGCGTGCTCGGGGTCGCAGACGACGCTGCCCGGCAGGCGCCGCCGCAGCTCGTGGGCGGTCTGCGTCTTGCCGCCGCCGAAGGGGCCGTTGATCCACAGGAGCATGGGCGGCACGGTTACGGTACGCGGTATTTCACATGCGTGGCGGTCGGCGAGGCGGTGACCTGGACCGGTTCGAGCGCCAGGTTGCCCAGGTCCTGGAACAGCGGCTCGCCGTCGCCCAGGGTGATCGGGACAATGTGCAGGTACAGCTGGTCGAGCAGGCCCGCGGCCAGGAACTGGCGCACGGTGCTGCCGCCGCCCGCGACCGCGACGTCCAGGTCGCCCGCGGCCTCCCGGGCCTGCGCGAGCGCCGACTTGAGCCCGTCGGTGACGAACGTGAAGGTGGTGCCGCCCTCCATCACCAGCGGCTCGCGCGCGTGGTGGGTGAGCACGAAGACCCGGGTGCGGTACGGCGGTTCGTCACCCCACCAGCCCTTCCAGGCCAGGTCCCACGCGCCGTCGCCGCCGCCGAACATCTTGCGGCCCATCACGTACGCGCCGACGCCCCGCGTGACCTCGGCCAGCACCGCGGCGTCGGACTCGCGGCCCTCCTGCTCGGTCTCGAACATCCACTGGGTCAGCCGCGTGCCGCCGCGGCCGAACGGCTCGTAGAAGCTCTGGTACGGACCCGCGACGTAACCGTCCAGCGAGACGGAGATGTGGCAGACGACAGAACCCATGGTTGGGCCCCCTTTCCCCCGAAAAACCCTTGCGCGCGGCACGTTATCAAACCACTGGTCCGGCGCCGCCCGCACAGGTGTGCGACGGCCCGCGGCCGGGAGCCGCCCGGCGCATCGCGCCCGGCCCCGGCGCCCACGTCCGGCGGTGCCCCGGTCCAGCCCCGGGTCAGCCCCGGTCCGGGATCCGGGTCCGGCGCCCGGATCCCGCGTCCCGGTCGGCGCACCTGCCCGGCGCCCCGGTCCGGCGTCCGCGCCCGCGTCGCCGGCGTGCCGGGGCGGACGCCGGCCGCGCCAG
>NZ_JAVSCF010000161.1:0-14728 GCF_031932565.1 Streptomyces sp. B1866 | reverse complement strand
CAATCCCTTAAGTCACTGGTATTGAGGTTAACTGGATGGTGGCGGACCTGAATATGTTCCTACCATCGGACGCCCTGATTACCGAGCACCCCTCGAATCGAATCGAGGTGGAAACGTTGTCGCGGTTGTTGTCCTGCCAGTGCCGAGACTCCTTACCCGGGTGCCAGCCCGATATATAGGTGTCGAAGTTCCCCTCGGCGTAAGCGACGCCAGCAGCGAGCGTAATCGCAGCGACGATTCCCGCCGCCACCACTGAAACCCTTCGCGCAGTATGCACTATTTCCCCTCTTTCATTTTCAATTGCACCATTGATGGCATGCATTCGACACTCCACAGCCTTGGAGAGCCGAAGCGTTGCATGATTCAATGGCGTTGCCATCTAACAGCAACCTGATAAATGAATGATAAACGCGAGCTGGGTGTAGTTGCACTGCGGCACCTGACCCAGGAGAGGTGACCCTGGGATCGGCAACCTCGATGAGTTTCCGACGGCCGATGCGTGCAACCTTCGACCGTCGTCAGTGCAGCGTGTGGCCCTTGCTTCGAGCGGGCTCGAAGGCGTTGGGTGGATGTATGAAGTACACACAGCTCGGACGCACCGGACTCAAGGTCAGCCGCATCGTCCTCGGCACCATGAACTTCGGCCCGCAGACCGACGAGGCCGACAGCCACGCCATCATGGACGCCGCTCTTGACGCGGGTGTCAACTTCTTCGACACGGCCAACGTGTACGGCTGGGGTGACGACAAGGGCCGTACCGAGCAGATCATCGGGACCTGGTTCGCCAAGGGCGGCGGGCGGCGGGAGAAGACCGTCCTGGCGACGAAGGTGTACGCGCCCATGGGCGGCGACGGGGAGCGGCCCTGGCCGAACACGCACCTGCTGTCCGCCCTCAACATCCGGCGGGCCGTCGACGCCAGCCTGCGCCGCCTCGGCACCGACCACATCGACGTCTACCAGTTCCACCACGTCGACCGGGCGACGCCGTGGGAGGAGATCTGGCAGGCCATCGACGTGCTCGTACGGCAGGGCAAGATCCTGTATACCGGATCCAGTAACCACGCGGGCTGGCACATCGCGCGCGCCAACGAGACCGCCGCGCGGCTCGGCTCGTACGGGCTGGTCAGCGAGCAGTGCCTGTACAACCTCGCCGAGCGGCGCGCCGAGATGGAGGTCGTCCCGGCCGCGCAGGCGTACGGGCTCGGGGTCATCCCCTGGTCGCCGCTGCACGGCGGGCTGCTCGGCGGCGTGCTGCGCAAGGAGAAGGAGGGCGGCACGGCGCGCAGCACCAGCGGGCGCAGTGCGGAGGCGCTGAAGAACACGGCCCTGCGGGAGAAGGTGCAGGCGTACGAGGACCTGCTCGACAAGCACGGCCTCGACCCGGGCGAGACCGCCCTGGCCTGGCTGCTCAGCCGTCCCGGGGTGACCGGGCCGATCGTCGGGCCGCGCACCGCCGAGCAGCTCGGGTCGGCGTTCCGCGCGGTGGAGCTGACGCTGAGCGACGAGGTGCTGGCGGCGCTGGACGACATCTTCCCCGGGCCGGGGCCGTCGCCGGAGGCCTTCGCCTGGTAGGCGCCCCAGGGCAGGCGGCCGGTGGCGGCGGCTCGGCGCGGTCAGCGCAGGGCCGCCGCCACCGCCACCACGATGAGGGTCAGCGCGAACGCCGCGCTCATGATCAGGTTCCGGATCCTCGGGGTCACGCCCCGAGCGTAGCGGGACCGCTCAGCCGCCCAGCGGCCAGGCCGCGACCGTCTCGTAGCGCGGCTGCCGCCCGGGCTCGCCGCCGCCCGGCAGGTTGCTGCGCACCAGGCTCAGCTCGGCCGCGGTCCACGGCTCGCCCTCGAAGTCCGCCAGCCCCGCGACGTACGGCCGCAGGTTCACCGGCGTGCGGGTGCGGGCCAGGGTCAGGTGCGGGCGGTACGGGTGGTGCTCGTCCAGCGCGAGCCCGGCCCGGCGCGCTCCGGCCACCGCCGAGTCGGCCAGCCGCCGCAGGGCCGTACGGTCGCCCGCCACGCCCGCCCACAGCGCCCGGTCGGCGAACCGGCCGCCGCCCGCCAGGCGCAGCTCGTGCGGCGGGTGGCGGCGGGCGGCGCGGGCGAGCCGGGCGTGCAGCTCCGGCAGCAGCCTGTCGGCCACCTCGCCGTAGAACGCGAGCGTGAAGTGCCAGCCCGCCCGCTCGGTCCAGCGCAGGCCGTCCGCGCCGGGCAGGGCGTGCAGGGGCCGTACGGCGGCCGCCAGCTCGGCGGCGGCCGGTTCCGGGGGCAGGACGGCGGCGAAGAGTCTCACGGGGGCAGTCTTCCGGTACGGGGCGGGGGGCGGCCAGTCCGGTCCGTACAGCTCCGGGGGCGGGGCGGGGCGGCGGGGGCTCGCCGCCCGCTGCTACTTCACCGCCGCCAGCTCGTCGTCCTCCGCCCGCGCCCGCGCGCCCGCGCGGGGCACCAACGCCACCCGCCGCCGCCCGCGCCGCAGGTCCACCTTCAGCCGCAGGCCCCCGGCCCGGGCCAGGATCAGGCCGACCGCCACCGCCGCCACGGCCGAGATCAGGCCGCCCGCGGCGAAGCCCACCCGCGCGCCGTACGCGTCGGTCAGCAGGCCCATCAGCGGGCCGCCCAGGGGCGTGCCGCCGACGAAGACCATCATGAACAGGCTCACCACCCGGCCGCGCATCGCCGGGTCGGTGGCGAGCTGGATGCTGGAGTTCGTCGTGACGTTGATCGTCAGGCCGCACACCCCCACCGGCACCATCAGCGCCGCGAACAGCCAGAACGCGGGCGAGTAGGCCGCCGCCACCTCCAGCACGCCGAACAGCAGCGCCGCCCCCACCAGCAGCCGCAGCCGGGAGGCCGACCGCCGGGCGGCCAGCAGCGCGCCCGCCACGGAACCGGCCGCCATCAGCGTGTTGAGCAGGCCGTACGTGCCGGGCCCGGCGTCGAAGACGTCGTCGGCGAACGCGCTGAGCCAGATCGGGAAGTTGTAGCCGAAGGTGCCGACGAAGCCGACCAGGACGATCGGCCACAGCAGCTCGGGCCGCGCGACCACGTACGCCAGGCCCTCCCGCAGCTGGCCCTTGCCGCGTGGCGCGCGCTGCACGTGGTGCAGCTCGGAGGTGCGTATCAGCAGCAGGCCCAGCAGCGGCGCGCCGAAGGACAGGCCGTTGACCAGGAACGCCCAGCCGCTGCCGACGGCGTTGATCAGCACGCCCGCGACGGCGGGGCCGACGAGCCGGGCGGACTGGAAGTTCGCGGAGTTCAGGCTGACGGCGTTGCGCAGCTCGCCCGGGCCCACCAGCTCGGCCACGAACACCTGCCGGGTGGGGTTGTCCACGACCGTGACCATGCCCATGAGGAAGGCGATCAGGTAGACGTGCACGACGTGGACGTGCCCGCTGAGGGTCAGGGCGGCCAGCGCCAGGCCCAGCAGGCCGAGGGCGCTCTGGGTGGCCAGCAGCAGGCGGCGCTTGGGGTAGCGGTCGGCGATGACGCCGCCGTACAGCCCGAACAGCAGGAACGGCAGGAACTGGAGGGCGGTGGTGATGCCGACGGCCGTGGCCGAGCCGGTGAGGTCCAGGACGAGCCAGTCCTGGGCGATGCGGGACATCCAGGTGCCGGTGTTGGAGATGACGGCGCCGGTCGCGAAGATGCGGTAGTTGCGGATGCGCAGCGAGCTGAACATGCCGCCCGCGCGGGGTATCGAGGGGTCGCTGTGCGGTACGGGTGCGGAGTCCGCTCCGGGTCCCGTGCTCACTACGCGGTCGCCTCCTTCCGTCCTCTCCCTGTTTCCTGGTTCCCTGCCGTGTGTCGTATGCGGTCTGCCGGTCTGCTGCTGCTGGTGGTGGTCGTCCGTCCCTGGCGCCCCGGCCGCTCACTGCCCGCAACGCGTCGCGGGGCCGGGGCCGGTCGCCGGGCCGGGGCCCGGGCTCACTTCAGCTGTGCCAGCTTCTCCAGCACCGGCGCGGCGGCGCGCAGCCGGTCCCACTCGTCCTCGGCCAGCTCCCCGACCAGCTCGGCCAGCCAGGCGTTGCGCCGCCGCCGGCTCTCTTCCAGCATGGCCTCCGCCCGCTCGGTCGGCGAAACGACCTTCTGCCGGCGGTCCTCCGGGTGCGGCTCCAGAACGACCAGGCCCTTGGCCTCCAGCAGCGCCACGATGCGGGTCATCGACGGCGGCTGAACGTGCTCCTTGCGGGCCAGCTCGCCGGGCGTGGCGGAGCCGCAGCCGGCGAGGGTGCCGAGCACGGACATCTCGGTGGGGCTCAGCGACTCGTCGACGCGCTGGTGCTTCAGCCGCCGCGAGAGGCGCATCACGCCCGACCGCAGCGCGTTCACGGCCGCCGCGTCGTCGGGCACGGCGTCGGCCGACGGTGGGGTGCGGGTCAGTTCCGGCATATCTTTAGCGTAACTCATTACCTGACCTAATGAAACCCGGTGTTACGAGCGTTACCGCCGCATTGCGCGCCGCACCACGGGGCGACTCCTGCCGCTCGGCTCCGGTCCGCACGCGCGGGTCCGCATCGTCCGCACGCGCGGGACGCGTACCGTCCGCACGCGCGGGACGCGGGGACGGGTCCGCATGTTCGTCCGGCGTTGGAACGGGGTTCGCCCCCGCCTCCCGCGCGGTTCGTACCGCGGGCCCGCGCGGGTTTGTTTCCGGCCGGGGCCCGTGCGGGGCCCCGTAAGCTGGCTCCATGGCGAAGTGGACCCCGAAACACGAGGCGCCGGAGCCCTTGGAGGGCAATGTCGTCGCCACCATCACGGGCGGCACGGTCGTGTGGTTCGTCCTCTTCCTCGTCCAGCTCCCCTTCTACGGGTGGTTCGACGACCACGGCCACCTGTGGTGGCTGTGGACCTGCCTGACCGGCGGCGGCCTCGGACTGCTGGGCGTCGCGTACGTGCGCAGGCGGGACGCGGCCATCCGCCGCGCGGCGCAGGAGCGGGCCCGCGGCGCCGCCGCCGACCGGGCCGGGACCTCGCGGGCATGACACACGGGGCGCACGCGGACGTCGGCACCGCGGACCACGGGGGCGCCGCGCCGACCCACCCCGGCCTGACCGCCGCCGAGGTCGCCGAGCGGGTGGCGCGCGGCGAGGTCAACGACATACCCGTCCGCTCCTCCCGCTCGACGGGCGACATCGTCCGCGCCAACGTCTTCACCCGCTTCAACGCGATCATCGGCCTGCTGTTCCTGATCATCCTGGTCGTCGGACCCATCCAGGACGGCCTCTTCGGCTTCGTCATCGTCGCCAACACCTTCATCGGCATCGTCCAGGAGCTGCGCGCCAAGAAGACCCTCGACAGCCTGGCCGTCATCGGCGAGGCGCGGCCCACCGTGCGCCGCGACGGCGTGGCCGCCGAGATCCCCACCGCCGAGATCGTCCTGGGCGACCTCATCGAGCTGGGTCCCGGCGACAAGGTCGTCGTGGACGGCGAGGTGGTGGAGGCCGACGGGCTGGAGATCGACGAGTCGCTGCTCACCGGCGAGGCCGACCCGGTGCTCAAGCACCCCGGCGACCCGGTGCTGTCCGGCAGCTTCGTGGTCGCGGGCGGCGGCGCGTTCGCCGCGACCAAGGTCGGGCGCGAGGCGTACGCGGCGCAGCTCGCCGAGGAGGCGTCCCGCTTCACGCTCGTCCACTCCGAGCTGCGTACGGGCATCAGCGAGATCCTCAAGTACGTGACGTGGATGATGATCCCGACCGCGATCGGGCTCATCATCAGCCAGCTCGTGGTCAAGGGCGACGACTGGCGGGAGGCCGTGCGGCGGATGGTCGGCGGCATCATCCCGATGGTGCCCGAGGGCCTGGTGCTGCTGACCTCGGTGGCGTTCGCCATCGGCGTTATCCGGCTGGGCCGCAGGCAGTGCCTGGTGCAGGAGCTGCCCGCCATCGAGGGCCTGGCCCGGGTGGACGTGGTGTGCCTGGACAAGACCGGCACGCTCACCGAGGGCGGCATGGACGTCACCGAGCTGCGCGTGCTGGACGGCTCGGACGAGTCGTCCGTACGGCAGGTGCTCGCCGCCCTCGGCGCCGCCGACCCGCGCCCCAACGCGAGCCTCCAGGCCATCGTCGACGCCTACCCGGCCCCCGGGGACGACGGGCGGCGCGCCGTCGACACGCTGCCCTTCTCCTCCGCCCGCAAGTACAGCGGCGCCGCCTTCGACGGGCCGGACGGGGGTCGCAGCACCTGGCTGCTGGGCGCGCCGGACGTGCTGCTGCCGGACGGCGACCCGGCCGTGGCGGGCATCGAGGAGCTGAACACGCGCGGGCTGCGCGTCCTGCTGCTCGCCCGCGCGGACAGCGGCCGGGAGCTGGCCGACCCGCGCGTGGCCGACCGGGCGCGGGCCGTCGCGCTCGTCGTCCTGGAGCAGCGGCTGCGCCCGGACGCCGCCGACACGCTGCGCTACTTCGCCGAGCAGGAGGTGGCCGCCAAGGTCATCTCCGGTGACAACGCCGTCTCGGTCGGCGCGGTCGCCGCGAACCTCGGCCTGCCCGGCGCCGACCGCACCGTCGACGCGCGGCGGCTGCCGTCCGAGCCGGACGCCATGGCGCGGGCGCTGGAGGACGGGGCGGTCTTCGGCCGCGTCACCCCGCAGCAGAAGCGGGACATGGTCGGCGCGCTCCAGTCGCGCGGGCACAACGTGGCGATGACCGGCGACGGCGTCAACGACGTGCTGGCCCTGAAGGACGCCGACATCGGCGTGGCCATGGGCTCGGGTAGCGAGGCCACGCGCGCGGTCGCGCAGATCGTGCTGCTCGACAACAGCTTCTCGACCCTGCCGTCGGTGGTCGCCGAGGGCCGCCGCGTCATCGGCAATATCGAGCGGGTCGCCACGCTCTTCCTGGTCAAGACCGTCTACTCGGTGCTGCTCGGGCTGCTGGTGGTGTGCTGGCAGGTGGAGTACCCGTTCCTGCCCCGGCACCTGACCCTGCTGTCCACGCTCACCATCGGCGTGCCCGCCTTCTTCCTGGCCCTGGCCCCGAACAAGGAGCGCGCCAGGCCGCACTTCGTACGCCGCGTGATGCGCTACTCCGTTCCGGCCGGGATCATCGCGGGCGTGGCCACCTTCGCCGCGTACCTGGTCGCCCGGCACCACTACACGGGCGACGGCGCGCTGGAGGCGGAGACCAGCGCGGCGACGCTGACGCTGTTCGTCATCTCCATGTGGGTGCTGGCGATCGTGGCCCGGCCGTACACGTGGTGGCGGATCGGCCTGGTGCTGGCCATGGCGGCCGGCTTCGTGGTCGTCCTGATCACGCCGTGGCTCCAGGACGTCTTCGCGGTGCGGCTGGTGGGGACGACCATGCCGTGGGCGGCGGTGGGCATCGCGGCGGCGGCCTCGGCGGCGCTGGAGGTGGCCTGGCGGCTCACCGCGGCGAACGGCGACGAGCCGGGCCGCTGACGGCTGACAGATAGCAGGTGACGGATAACAGATTATGTCGTGGGCGCGTACGAGGTCGTCGGGCGGCTGATGGACGCGCTGGCGCCCGGCAGCTACCTGGTGCTGCCCCAGGGCTCGCCGATGCCCGGGGACAACAGCATCACCGCCGACGTGATCCGCGCCTACGAGGGCAAGGGCATCCGCATGGCGGTGCGGGACGAGCGGCAGATCGGCCGGTTCTTCGAGGGCCTCGAACTGGTGGACCCGGACATCGTGATGGCCCACCGCTGGAAGCCGGGCGACGAGCGGGCGGAGGCGGAGGCCGTCGAGCAGTTCATCCTCGCGGGGGTGGGCCGCAAGCCGTAGCGGGCCCCGGGCCGCACGCCGCCGCCCGGAAGCCGCCCGAGCGGGCCCGGCCTAAAGGCTGTCCCGCAATCCCTGGCGGGCTCCCGACGCCAGCTACGGCCACTCGCGGCGTTGGCGAAACGTCCGAATAGAACCACTATTCGGACGCTCCGCCGCCTTGCGATTGACCGCATCTGACGCCGCTCGCTGATCCACCAGGGATTACGGGACAGCCTTTAGTCGAACCAGCGGGCGCGGCCCAGTTCGGCCGCGCGGGTGGTGTCCTCCAGCAGCGCGGCCACCTCGAACCGCCGGGCCCACTGGCCCGCCGCCCACGCCAGGCCCGCCGCCACGCCCTCCACCGTGGCGGCGTGCAGCGTGCCGTGCGCGTACCGCCAGTCCAGCTCCGCCTCGCCGCCGTCCGCGCGGACCAGCAGCTCCTCGTGCTCGACGTACGACAGCGGCGCCTCCGGCAGCAGTTCGCGCACGGCCGGCGGCACCTCGTGCGGCTCGCCCTCGGTGACCACCGGCGCCGGGTAGGCCTCGCTCAGCCGCCGCACCTGGAACAGCTCGGCCAGGTCCGCCGCCCGGTCCGGCCGTACGGGCAGCAGGGCCCGGCCGTCCGCCTCGGCCAGCGGCATCAGGTCCGGCGCGTCCGCGACCAGCGCCTCGGCCGCGTCCACCACGCGCGGCTCGCCGCCGACCACCGCGCGCAGCTCGTCCGGCAGCGTCACCTGCTCCGGGTCCAGCTCGGCCAGCAGCCCGTAGAGCGCGTGCAGCCGTGCCGGGCCGATCTCCCGCGCGGGGTCGGCCAGCCGGGCCAGCAGTTCGGCCGCGCCGCCCGGCTCGTCCAGCAGCGCCGCCACCGAGGTCCGCACGCCCAGCGCCCGCAGCACCTGCTCGTCCTCGAACCCGGCGGCGTCCACCGCCTCGTACAGGCCCTCCAGCAGCGGGTCCGTACCGGCCGCGCGCAGGCCCGCGGGGCGGCGGCCGTCCAGCACCGGGTTGCCGCGCAGCCACCAGGCGGTGTACGAGCGCACCGACCGGGTGGTGCCGTCCGGCAGCAGCACGCGCACCGGCTCGGTGATCGCCTCGCGCAGCGGCGGCCGGGCCAGCATGGGCAGCGCGCGCGGCCAGGCGTCGTCGGCCACCAGGTCCAGGTCGCGCACGGCGAGGATCTCGGTGGCCACCGGCGGCACGGGCGTGTCCGGCAGCTGGTCGAGCACGTCCTCGCACCACACGTCGACGGCGTCCAGCAGGCCCGCGTCGTCCGGCTCGGGGTAGTCGCCGTCGCGCGGCTCCAGCTCGTCGGGGTCCAGGACCACGTCCGCGGCCCGTACGAGCGCGAAACCGGCCAGCACGCCCACCGCGGCCAGGGTCTCCTCGCCCCACCGCTCGGCCAGCTCCGCGTCGCAGGCCGCCAGTTCGCCCTCGCGCATCACCTGGTCGAAGGCGCTGCCGGGGAACACCAGCTCGCCCGCGGGCGCCGGCTCGCCGTCCTCGTCGGGCAGCGCGAGCGCCGCCAGCCACGGCTCGTCACCGGGCGCGAGGCCGGCCCGCCGCGCCAGGCCCAGGACCAGGTCGGCCAGCTCGTCGGGGTCTGAGGCGGCGTCCTCGTAGGCGTAGTCGTCGTCCAGGGACCGGGCGACGGCGGCGCGCACCTGCGGCGTGGTGAGCACGGCGCGCGGCGTCGCGGGCGTGGCGCCCAACTTCTCCAGCAGCGGGTGCGCGGCCTCCGGGTGCGCCACCTTCAGGCCGAGCCGGGCCAGCGCCCGGTGCTCCCCGGCCACCGGCTCGTCCCCGGGCAGCGGCAGCAGCACCTGCCGGGGCCCGATCGTCGTCCGCCCGTCGGCCAGCGGCACCGGCAGGCCGCTGAGCCGGTCCGGATCGGTCCCGGACAGCGAGTCGTACAGCCGCCACCACCACGACGGCGGCCGCTCCACGCCCGCGAGCCGGTCGGCCGCCTCGCCCAGCGGCACCCGCGCCACGCCGAGCGCGCGCAGCTCGGAGCGGCGCTCCAGCCCGGCGGGCAGCAGGTTCGGGAACAGCTCGGCCAGCACGGCCACCGTCTCCGTCCCGGCCCCCTCCAGAACCTCCGCGTCCACCGGCCGGACCGCGGCTTCCCGTACGTCCTCTCCGTCCTCCTGCTCGCGCGGGGCGGCGCTGGGCAGGAACGGCACGCGCGGGAGCGCGTCCAGCACCCGGCCGCGCAGCGCGCCGTCCAGCTCCCCGCGCCCCAGCGGCCCGGGCACCAGCCCGATCACGCCGGTGTCCACCGGCTGCCAGGCGCGCAACAGCTCCGTGTACGCCTCGGCGGCCCGCGCGGCGAGGTAGTCCGCGAGCGGCCCCGGCGCCACGTGGCGGCGGGTCGGCTCCAGCGGGAAGGAGGCGATGAGCAGGGCGGGGAAGCCCAGCGGCTCGTCCGTGGGCGTCGGCGCGTGCACCACGGGCGCGGTGCGCGGCGGCACCGGCGCGCCGTCGGCGTCCACCGGCGCCGCCCAGGTCACCGACCACACCGGCCGCAGCCGCTCCTCCACCGGCCGGTCCGCCAGCAGCGCCGGGTCCAGCGCCCCGGCCGCGCTCGCGGTGCGCCAGCGCCGTACGTCCCCCTGGTCCTCGATCACCACGTACGGGCCGTCCTCGCGCCGGGTCAGGGTCCGTACGCCCTCCCCGGTCTCGACCACCACCTCGGCCAGGCCCGGCAGGGCCAGCAGCAGCGCGTCGTCCACCCCGGCCAGCAGCCGCCGGGCCACGTCCCCGGCGGCGCCGTCGCGCAGCGGCAGCACCACGACGGTGTCGTAGCCGAGCGGCGCGGCGCCCTCGGCGGGCAGCGGCAGCCGCAGCAGCGGCACGTGCTCCTCGCGGCGGCGCAGCTCCTCGGCGAGCCCCGGGCTGCCCGCGGCCGCGGCGCGCGTCAGCTCCCGCGCCTCCGCCAGCGACCACCGCACGCCGCCGGTCCGGCCCAGCAGGGCGGGCTCGTCGCTCACCGCGAGCACCGCCGCGAACCCCACCCCGAACCGGCCGACCGCCCGCCCCGCGGGCTCGTCCCGCTTCGCCGACGCCCGCAGCGTGGACAGCGACTCCACGCCCGCGGCGTCCACCGGGGCGCCGGTGTTGGCCGCCGCCAGCACGCCGTGCGCGCCGCCCTCCGCGCCGGTGTGCAGCGTCAGCCGCAGCCGCCCGGGCACGCCCGCGCGGGCCGCCGCGTCCGCGGCGTTCTGCGCCAGCTCCACCACCAGCCGGTCCCGGTGGCCGCCGAGCGCCAGGTCCTCCTCGGCGTTCGCGTCCTCCCGGAAGCGCGCGGGCGACGCCGCCCAGGCGTCCAGCACCGCCCGCCGCAACCGCCCGGTCCCGAACGGATCCATGCCCTCGCTCGCGCCTCGAACCCATGCCGTGCCGCTCACGTCTCGCCTCCGTCGGTCTGGCTGCTAGGGGCGAACGTACCGCCTGCGACGCGGCACGCGCGTACCCGGGTGCCGTCGCGCGGCGGGCGCGCGGCCGCCGGTGACGCGCGAACTTCGCGCTGGCGACGCGCGGGTGTCCGCAGGCCGAAAGCACGCGCGAGCGCACGCGGAAAGGAACGCCGACGCAGATCCCCGACGACGGAAGGAGACGGACCACCGCAACCGGCGGCCCCACCGGACCCTGCGGCCGGGGCGGGACGGACGACGGCGGGAGACCGAAGGACGGAACCGGGGCCCACCGGAACCGGGGGCCGACGACGGCGAGGAGCCGCAGGACTGGACAGGCAGAGCCCCCACCGGGGCGAGGCCAACGACGGCGAGTGACCGAAGAGGACGGAACCGTCGGCCCCGCCGGAACCGGGGGCCGACGACGAGACGGGAGGGGCCGGGGGCGCAGGGGCAGGGTCCTGGACGTGACCGTATATTTACGTATTTGGGCGGCGGGTTCCGGTTCACTCAAACCCTGGGCGCAGGCCGCCTAAATGCGTAAATATCCGAGTCCAGGACCCTGCCCCGGAGCCCCCGGCCCCGCACCAGCCCACGCACCCCGGCACCCCACCCACCCCGCCCACATAAAGTCACGAACGCCGGGAATGCGACGCTCATGCGCGAACACCGGCGACCAAGGGGACCAAGGGGGCCAAGGCGCCCAAGGGGAGCAGCCCCACCAAGCGGGGCAGCCCCGTCAGGAGTAGCCCAGCTCCTCCTCCGGCACCCCCGGCTCCACCGAGCCCCCGGTCCGCTCCGGATGGAGCACCATCGGCTCGATGACGGTCTCGTCGATCACGGGCGGCGGCGGCTGCGGCGGCCTCGGCATGACGGCCGCCTCCGAGTGCCCCCCGCACCCGTACGCCAGGGACACCACCCGCCCGTCCGCCGGACTGAACTCGTTGGCGCACACCCCGAACGCCTGCCGCAGCGATCCGGCGACCGGCACCAGGAAGCCGCAGGTGAGGCAGGAGGCGGGAGCGGCCTGCGCCATGGCGGTGCGCGGCCCGTACGCCTCCTCCCAGCGCTCGGCGGCCAGGTGCAGCCCGTACCGGGACAGCACGCGCGCCCGGCCCATGCCCAGCTGCTGGGCGATATCGGCGATGCTGCCCCGGACCGGCGGCAGGTCCTGGGCGGCGGGCGGACCGGCGGTCACGTCGGCCTCTTCGACGGCGGCGAGCTGCTCCATCTCCTCCGAGACGGCGGAGTCCGGCGGCGGGGCGTCCTCGCCGGAGTAGCCCGGTTCCAGCCGCAGGTCGTCGGCCTCGGTGGGCAGCAGGTCGCCGGGCCCGAGGTCGCCGGGGCGCAGCCGCTCGCTCCAGGGCACCCACTGGGGGGCGAGCATGGCGTCCGGACCGGGCAGCAGCACGCTCTCGTCTACGGTGACGGTCTTGGCCCGGGACGCCCGGGCGACGGTCACCGCCCAGCGCCAGCCCCGGTAACCGGGCTCCTCGCAGGCGAACAGGTGCGTGACGACGCGGTCCCCTTCGGCGACGGCGCCCACGTGCTCGCCGACCGTCCCCGGGCGCGCGGCCTCCTCGGCGGCAGCGCGCGCGAGTTCGACCGCTTCGACGCAAGCGCGGTCAGGGGTACGGCTTCGCATCGCAGCACACACAGGATCGATTCTCTCCTCAACACGCCGTTCCTCAACACGCCGTCTGACGGGCGCCGGACCCGCGCGGGGGTAGGTGCCGGGGGTGGCGCGTTATGCACGCTACCTTGTCCTGGCGCGGCCGACCCACCCTCGGACGCCGCCCTGGTGCCACCATGGATGGGGTGAAAGCCATGTCGTCCCTCTCCTCCTCACAGGCCTCACAGGCCTCCTCCGCGCGGCCCGGTGACTTCCGGGCCTTCCGGACCGGCCCGTCCGGAGACGGCCGCCTGCGGCGCGCGGCCGGCTGGGCGACCCGGCCGTTCGCGGCCGTGGGCCGCCGCGTGCGCCGCGCCACACACGCGCACGGCGCCGGCGAGTCCGGTCTGGGAAAACTGACCGAGCTGCACGCCGTCAACTCGGCGGGCGACATGCTGGTGACCGTCGCGCTCGCGTCGACGGTCTTCTTCTCCGTACCCACCGACGAGGCACGCGGCCGCGTCGCGCTCTATCTGGCGATCACCATGGCGCCGTTCGCGGTGCTCGCGCCGGTGGTCGGCCCGCTGCTCGACCGGCTGCCGCACGGCCGCCGCGCGGCGATGGCCGGGGCGATGCTGGCGCGCGCGCTGCTGGCGCTGACCATGGCGGGCGCGGTGGCGGGCGGCGGCCTTGAGCTGTATCCGGCCGCGCTGGGCGTGCTGGTGGCCTCGAAGGCGTACGGCGTGGTGCGCTCAGCGGTCGTGCCGCGGTTGCTGCCGCCGCGCTTCTCCCTGGTCAAGGCGAACTCCCGGGTGACGCTCGCGGGTCTGGTGGCCACCGCCCTGGCGGCGCCGCTGGGCGCGGGGCTGCACCTGATCGGGCCGAGCTGGCCGCTGTACGGGGCGTTCGCGGTGTTCGTGGTGGGCACGTTCCTGTCGTTCACGCTGCCGCCGAAGGTGGACTCCTCGGAGGGCGAGGCCAGGGCGAAGCTGACCACCGGCGAGCGGCACCTGCACCTGCCGGCGGCGGCCAAGGCGAAGGTCGAGGCCAGGGCGGCGGCGAGGACGGCGGCCAGGGCGGCGCGGGCCGCGGCCCGGGAGGAGCGCAGGGGCAGGCGGCCGGGGCTGCGGACGGTCGGCACGTCGGTGCTGCACGCCCTCCAGGCCTGCTCGGCGCTGAAGACGCTGTCCGGATTCCTCACGCTCTTCCTCGCGTTCCTGCTGCGCGAGCACCCGATCAGCGGCCTGAGCCCGGAGTTCTCGCTGGGCCTGGTGGCGATCGCGGCGGGCGGCGGCAACGCGCTGGGCACGGCGCTCGGCTCGTGGCTGCGGGCGCGCGGCCCGGAGACGATCATCGCGGTGGTGCTGACGTCGGCGCTGGGCGTCATCATCACGGCGGCCGTGCTGTACAACGTGGTGCTGCTGGCGGCGGTCGCGGCCACGGCGGGCATCTCGCAGGCGCTGGGCAAGCTGTCCCTCGACGCGCTGATCCAGCGGGACGTGCCCGAGGAGGTCCGCACGTCGGCCTTCTCCCGCTCGGAGACCACGCTGCAACTGGCGTGGGTGGTCGGCGGCGCGGTGGGCATCCTGCTGCCGCTGAATGGCGTGCTGGGCATGGCGTTCGCGGCGCTGGTGATCGGGCTCGGGGCGGCCACGACCGTACGCGGCCTGCTGGCGGCCGGCCGCCGCCGCTCCCCGCACCCGCGCGTGGCGTGAGCCGGAACGCCCGGTAGCCTGCCGCCATGAGCGATACGTCCCGGTCCGCGGCGGCCGGGCGCGCGGCGGACGGCGGGCGACGGCGCCGGGTGCTGGTCGTCACGGCGGTGACGGCGGAGCGGGACGCGGTGGCGCGGGGCGTGGGCGGGGAGCACGACGCGGACGGCGCGGCGGCGGACGAGCCGAAACGGCCGGTGCCGTACGGGCCGGAGCGCGCGGCGCCGGGCCCGGCCGGAACGGGCGCCGCGGCCGGGACGCCCGAGCCCGCGTCCGACCCC
>NZ_JAVSCF010000160.1:0-14865 GCF_031932565.1 Streptomyces sp. B1866 | reverse complement strand
GCGGCCGCTGGGCGCCGCCCCGGCCCGGGCACCTGGTCCCGCCGCTGCCGTGGGTGTGGGGCCTGCGGCTGGCCCCCCGCGCGGCCAGCCCCGAGGAGCGGGCGCTGGACGAGGCGCTGGCCGGGCTGTCGGCGCCCGCCCGCGCCGCGTACGTGCTGCGCGTCCTGGAGCGGCTGCCCGGCCCGGACACGCGCGACCTGCTGGACGCGGCGGACGTGCCCGACCCCGGGGCCGCGCTCGCCCAGGCCGGCCGGGTGCGGGCCAACGCGACCAGCCCGGACGGCAGGCCGCTGCTCGGCTCGGCCGGCTTCGACCCGTGCTGGCTCCAGGTCCGGCCCACCGACCTGATGCGGCGGCGGCAGCACCTGCGCGCGGCCGTGGCCGGGGCCGCGGTGCTCGTGGTGTGCGGCGCGCTGCTGGGCATGCCCGGCGGCCGCTGGGGCGACGACACGCCCGCCTACGCCCGCAACCCGGCCGTCGAGCAGGCCATGGACCCGGCAACGCTCACCCGTGCCGCGCCCACCGCCTGGCGCCGGGCTACCCGCGCCGACTTCTCCGCCTGGCCCGCGCGGGGCGACCGCACCGGTGACACGGCGCTGCTGCGCCGGGCGCTGGCCATGTGGGCGCACCCGGACCACGCGGTGCACCTGTCGGCCACGCCGGGCACGCCGCCGGGGCCGCCGGCCGGTCCCGCCCAGCTGCTCTTCGCGGGCGAGGTGGACCGGGCCGCGGTGGTGGTGCTGTACGACGGCCTGCGCGTGGTGCGGTACGCCGAGTCCGAGGCCGACGGCGGCACCCTGGCCCTGGACCTCGCCCGTGTCGACGCCGCGACCGCGGCCACGGCCACGGCGCTGGTCATCGGCCGCGCCCACGGCGACGTGCGGTTCCTGACCGCGCCGTGGCTGCGCCAGGCGGCCGTGCGGGACCTGCTCAGGCCCGGCGACCCGGCCCGGCCGCTGCCGCGCACCCAAGACGGCGTGACCGCCCCGGTGGCCAGCCCCGCGCAGGCGCGCGGCTGCCGCTCCTGGACCGCGCTCCAGCTCGGCCCGCACCTGGTGACCGACCTCGGCGAGCTGGTCCCGGCCCGGCTGACGTACGGCGAGCCCGGCCCGGGCGGCGGCCGCGACGCGACGGGCGAGGCGGCCCGCGCGGGCTGGGCGCACGCCGCCTGCCACCTGCCGCTGATGCGCGGCCGCGGGGTGCGTGCGGTGAACGCGTGGCCGTTCGCCGCCCAGCGGCTGCCCGAGGGCGACGGCACCGCCGCGTGGTCCTGCCTGCGCGGCGAGACGTGGCGGGGCGCGGGCAGCAGGGTGATGGCCCAGTTCCGGCCGCCGACGGCGGCACCCGGCGGCCAGGCGGCGATCGTCGCCAGCGCGGACGGCTCGGCGGCGTGCGGCCCGCGCGAGCCCCGCGTGCTCGCGGGCGTGCTGTGGAAGTCGGCGGCCGGGCGCTGGTACGTGCTGGGCGCGGGCAGCCGCCAGGTGATCGCGATCGTGGCGGACGGCGGCGCGCACGGGGTGGCCTCGGGACGGCTGCTGGCCCTGCCCGCCGATCCCGGCAGCCGCGCGGAGCTGGTCGGCAGGCTCACGGACGGGCGCCGCCTGGCCGCGCTGCACTGACGGCCGGGGTCCGCCGGGCACCGGGGCGGCGGCCGCACGCGCGGGCCGTACGGCCGTACGGCTGGCGGCCGCCGGGCCGCGCCCGGTGTCCGTACGGCCGACGGCGCCCTCCTGGCCGCGCCGTGCTCGGCTGCCGTCGGCGCCGGGCGCGCCGCACCGTACGGCAACGCCGCGCCGTGCGTACCGCCGACGGGCACCGCACGCGCGTGCTGACGATCCGCCAGCCCCGGGGCCCCGTGCACCGGGCCCGCCACGCCGCGGGCAGGCGCCTACGGCGGGACCCGTCCGGCTCACCGGCACCCGCCAAGCGCCGCACAGGCGCCGGTCGTTACAGTGTCCGCATGACGACCGGCACGGGGACCCGTACGACGACCGGTACGGGGACGGGCACGCGGCGTCGGATGGCCGTCGAGGAGCGCCGCGAGCAGCTTCTGACCGTCGCGCTCGGCCTGTTCGGCAAGCACTCGCCCGAGGACGTCTCGATCGATCAGATCGCCGAGGCGGCCGGGATATCGCGGCCGCTGATCTACCATTACTTCCCCAGCAAACAGGGCCTGTACGAGGCCGCGCTGCGGCGCGCGGCGGACGAGCTGGTGGGCCGGTTCGCCGAGCCCTTCGACGGCCCGCTCGCGGTGCGGCTGCGGCGCGTCATGAGCCGCTTCTTCGACTTCGTGGAGGAGCACGGGCCCGGTTTCACCGCGCTGATGCGGGGCGGGGCGGCGACGGCGCCCGGCGGCGCGGGCGCGGTCGTGGAGGGCGTGCGGCAGGCCGCGTACGAGCAGCTTCTCACCCACCTCGGCATCGAACGGCCCGCGCCGAGCACCCAGCTGACGGTGCGTTCCTGGGTGTCGCTGGCCGAGACGACGGCGCTGCTGTGGCTGGACGGACGCCGGGTGCCGCGCGCGGAGCTGGAGTCGCGGCTGGTCCACGACTTCGCCGCGCTGGTGGCGGTGGGCGCCGCGTACGACGAGGACATGGCGGCCGCGCTGCGGCGGCTGGTGGCGGACGAGGCGGGGCACGGGCCGCNGGCTGGTCCACGACTTCGCCGCGCTGGTGGCGGTGGGCGCCGCGTACGACGAGGACATGGCGGCCGCGCTGCGGCGGCTGGTGGCGGACGAGGCGGGGCACGGGCCGCTGGCCGACCTGGCGGCCCGGCTCACCGCGCTCACGCCCGGAGGCTGATCCGCCCGGGCCGCGGCCCCGGCCCGGCGGGGGCGAGCGGAGCCCGGATCCGCGCCCCCACCGACCCGTACGGCACCGGACCGCCGGCCCGTACGGCATCAGTCCCCCCACCGTCTCGTAGGGCACCGGACCGCGCGCCCGCGCGCGCCCGCCGCCCCGCCCCCGCGCGTCCTCCCCCGCCCGGCGCGCCGGTGCCGGCCCGCGCCGGGCAGCCGATCCGTGGCCCGGCCACGCACCTCTTCCGCGAGCTCTTCCGCGGGCCCTTGCCGGACTGTTACGTTCCTGCGCGTGCGTCCCGACCACCCCCCGACCCGTTAGGCGTGCCGCCATGACCCAGGAGCTGACCACCCCCGCCGTCCAGACCGAGCCGGCGCGGCCCGGCAGCGGGCGCGGCTGGTGGCGCGACGCCGTCATCTACCAGGTGTACGTGCGGTCGTTCGCCGACAGCGACGGGGACGGCGTCGGAGACCTGCGCGGGGTCCGCGAGCGGCTGCCGCACCTGGCCGGGCTCGGCGTGGACGCCGTCTGGCTCACCCCGTTCTACGTCTCGCCGCAGGCGGACGGCGGCTACGACGTGGCCGACTACCGCGCGGTGGACCCGCTGTTCGGCACGCTCGGGGACGCCGACGACCTGGTGCGCACCGCGCACGAGCTGGGCCTGAAGGTGATCGTGGACATCGTCCCGAACCACACCTCGGACCGGCACCCGTGGTTTCGCGCGGCACTGGCGGACCGGCCCCGGGGGGCGGCCCGCGAGCGCTACCACTTCCGGCCGGGGCGCGGCGCGGACGGCGAGCTGCCGCCCAACGACTGGGAGTCCGTGTTCGGCGGGCCCGCGTGGACCCGTACGGCCGAGCCCGACGGCACGCCCGGCGACTGGTACCTGCACCTGTTCGCGCCCGAGCAGCCCGACCTGAACTGGGACCATCCCGAGGTGCGCGAGGAGTTCGTCTCGATCCTGCGCTTCTGGCTGGACCTGGGCGTGGACGGTTTCCGCGTCGACGTGGCGCACGGCATGGTGAAGGCGCCGGGCATGCCCGACATCGGCCGCGGCGAGCAGGCGCGGCTGATCGCCGGGCAGGCGCTGCCGTTCTTCGACCAGGACGGCGTGCACGACATCCACCGCTCCTGGCGCCGCCTGCTGGACTCCTACGGCGGCGGGCCGGACGGCGCGCGCGTCGGCGTGGCCGAGGCGTGGGTGGCCGACGCCGAGCGGCTGGCGCTGTACGTGCGCCCCGACGAGCTGCACCAGGCGTTCAACTTCCACTTCCTCACCTGCCCGTGGGACGCGGCCGGGATGCGCCGGGTGATCGACGAGTCGCTGGCCGCGACGGCCTCGGTGGGCGCGGCGACGACGTGGGTGCTGTCGAACCACGACGTGGTCCGGCACGCCACCCGCTACGCCGCGGCGGGCCCGGAGCAGGGCCTGGCGCGGGCGCGCGCGGCGGCGCTGCTGATGCTGGCGCTGCCCGGCTCGGCGTACGTCTACCAGGGCGAGGAGCTGGGTCTGCCGGAGGTGCTCGACCTGCCGGACGAGGTGCGCCAGGATCCGGCGTTCCAGCGGGCGGCCGGGCAGGAGGGCTACCGGGACGGCTGCCGGGTGCCGATCCCCTGGTCGCGTACGGGCGCCAGCTACGGGTTCGGGCCGGGCGGCAGCTGGCTGCCGCAGCCGGAGACCTGGGGCGGGCTGAGTGTCGAGGCGCAGGCCGGCGTGCCGGGGTCGACGCTGGAGCTGTACCGCGCCGCCCTCGCCCTGCGGCGGCGGCTGCCGGGCCTGGGCGACGGGCCGATGGCGTGGCTGCCGGCGCCCGAGGGGGTGCTGGCCCTGTCGCGGCCCGGCTTCGTGTGCACGCTCAACACCCTCGGCACGCCGGTGGACCTGCCCGTGCCGGGCCGCGAGCTGCTGGCGTCGGAGCCGATGGCGTACGGGCCGCCGCGGGGCGACGGCGCGGGCGCCGCGGCGGACGGCGCGGGCACGGTGCGGCTGCCCGCCGACTCCTGCGCCTGGTGGGCCGTCTGACGGACGGCGGCACGGTCCGCGGTGTCAGGCGCGCCCGGGCACGGTCCGCAGCGGCCGACGCGCCCGGCACGCCTGCCAGTGTCCGATAACATCCTGTATCGACTAGTTTCAGGACCGCGTGGCCGGCACCGCGCGGAGCCTCCCGGGCACCGGCCGTGCCCGGCTGCCGGACGGGCGCGCGGCGGCCCGGACGGGCGCGCGGCCCGCCGGAGGCGCCCGCGCGCACTCCGGAAGTCGCGCGCCCCTTGCGTCGGGAGATACGAACGGGGCATACGGGACGAAGAACCGACCTGCGGATGATCTGCACGTCGGCCGGAATCTGGCAGACTGGTGTTTTATGGGTGAATCAACTGTGAGGAATCCGGAGGACCGGACGGACACCCCGTCACCCATCGACGAGACCTCGGTCCACCCGGACCACGACCGCGCGGAGCGGGGGCGGCTCATCGAACGGCTGCGCACCCCGCGCAGGCCCCGCCTGTGGTTCGAGATCCTGCTGATCGGCGTCAGCTACTGGACCTACACCCTGATCCGCAACGCCGCTCCGGACCAGCGCACGACCGCGCTGCGGAACGCGGACTGGATCTGGACCGGCGAGCACCGCCTGGGCATGGCCTTCGAGCGGGCCGTCAACCACACGCTCGACTCGGTCGGCTGGCTGATCGTGGGCATGAACTACTACTACGCGACCCTGCATTTCGTGGTGACCATCGGCGTGCTGGTGTGGCTCTACCGCTGGCATCCCGGGCGGTACGCCGCCGCCCGGCTGGCGCTGTTCCTGACCACCGGCGTGGCGCTGCTCGGCTACTACTTCTTCCCGCTGGCGCCGCCCCGCCTGATGGACGGCGGGCGCTTCGTCGACACGGTCGTGGCGCACCACACGTGGGGCTCCATGGCGTCGGGCAACCTGGCCAGCGTGTCCAACCAGTACGCGGCCATGCCGTCGATGCACATCGGCTGGTCGCTGTGGTGCGGCCTGACCATCGCCGCCCTCGCCCGCCCGGCGTGGGTGCGCACGCTGGGCCTGCTCTACCCGGCGGCGACCCTGCTGGTGATCGTCGCGACGGGCAACCACTTCTGGCTGGACGCGGCGGGCGGGGTGCTGTGCCTGTCCTTCGGTTTCGCGCTGTCACGCGCGTGGTACGGGCGGCTGCCGTACCGGCTGCCGCGGCACGTGCCGGACAAGCGCCCGGAGCTGCGCCCCGCCTGAACCGCCGCCCGCGCGGGGTGCGTACGGTACGGCGGTCGCGGAACCAGGTTTTCAAGCGGGATTCCATCGGGTCTCGGCGACCGATGCGAAGATCAGCGGCGTGCATAGCGATCACTCCGCGGCCTCCGCCCCCGTCACCCCGCCCGTCCCCCGCCCCCGCTCCGCGCCGCCGCGCCACCGGCTGGTCGCCACCGACCTCGACGGAACGCTGCTGCGCGGCGACCTGACGGTGTCCGCCCGCACCCTGGACGCGCTCGCCCGCGCGGGCCGCTCCGGCGCGCGGCACCTGGTGGTCACCGGGCGGCCCGCGGCGTCCTGCCGGGAGTTCCTGGTCGCGATGGGCTACCGGGGACTCGCGGTGTGCGGCCAGGGCGCGCAGCTGTACGACTTCGACGCAGACCGGCTGCTGATGACCGCCGCCCTGGACCGGGACCTGGCGCGGGCGGTCGTCAAGCGCACCGAGGAGGAGCTGGACAGCGAGACCCCGCTGGAGCTGGGCGTCGTCACCGCCGCGCCCGCCAACCGGTTCGTGATCACCCGCGCCTTCGCGCCCCGGACCCGGCCCGGCTGGCGGGTGGTGGAGGACCGGGAGGAGCTGTGGGCCGAGCCGATCGAGAAGGTGCTGCTGCGCCACCCCGGCCTGCCGGACGGCCAGGTCGCGGCCGCCGCGGAGCGGGCCGGCGGGGACGAGGTGTCGGTGACGCACTCGGAGAAGGGCATGATCGAGGTGCTGCCCGCCGGCACGGACAAGGGCGTGGGCCTGCGGCGGGCGGCGGACCTGCTGGGGTGCGCGCCGTGGGAGACGGTCGCGTTCGGCGACATGCCGAACGACATCCCGATGCTGACCTGGTCGGGGTACGGCGTGGCGATGGGCAACGCCCACCCGCGGCTCGTCGCGGTCGCCGACGAGGTGGCGCCGGGCAACGAGGAGGACGGCGTGGCGGCGGTCCTGGAGCGGCTGTTCCCGGGCGCGACCCGCTGACCGCGCCCGGGGCCGGTCCGCCGATCCCGACCGCTCCCGCGCTTCCGGCCGCCCCCGGCCGCTTCCGGTGCGTACGGGCCCGTACGCGCGCGCAGGCGCGTCGCCCGTACGCGCGGGAGGCGCCGTACGCCCGGGACCCGCACGCGCGGGAGGCGCCGTACGTCCGGGACGCCCGCCCGCGCGGGACGGCCGCGGGCCCCGGCCGGGGTCGGACGGCGGTTGACGCCCGGCCCCTGACCTGGACAGACTGCCCCGGTGACGCGCAGCGAGCCGAGTTACGTGGACCAGCGGTCGGGCGCCTCGTACCCGATCGACGCGTGGCGCTGGCGGGGCGACGACGGCGCGCCGCTGACCGTCTCCCCGCTGCCGGGCATCACCCCCGCCGACATCGACACGGGCACCCGTTCGCTGTGGCGCTACCGGGCGGCCTTCCCCGACCTGCCCGGCGGCCCGGTCTCGCTCGGCGAGGGCGGCACGCCGCTGGTGCCGGGGGTCTGGGGGCGGACGCCGGTGCTGTTCAAGCCGGAGTGGTTCGCGCCCACCGGAAGCTTCAAGGACCGCGGGACGAGCCTGATGATCTCGTTCCTGGCCGGGCGGGGCGTGCCGGAGGTGATCGAGGACAGCTCCGGCAACGGCGGCGCGTCGGTCGCCGCCTACTGCGCGGCGGCCGGCATCCGGGCCACCATCCTGGCCCCGGCCGGGACCTCGCCGTCGAAGGTGCTGCAGAGCCGGGCGTACGGGGCGGCGGTGGAGCTGGTGCCGGGCGGACGGGACGCGGCGGCGGCCGAGGCGCTGCGCCGGTCGGCCCGCACCGCGTACGCCGGGCACAACTGGCACCCGTTCTTCCTCCAGGGCACCAAGACCCTCGCCTACGAGCTGTGGGAGGACCTGGGCTTCGCGGCGCCCGACGCGGTGGTGACGGTGGCCGGGGCGGGCAGCACGGTGCTGGGGCTGGACATCGGCTTCACCGAGCTGCTGTCCGCCGGGCAGATCGCCCGCCGCCCCCGGCTGCTGGTCGCCCAGCCCGCGCACTGCGCGCCGCTGCACGCCGCCTTCCAGGCGGGTGCGGACGGCCCGGTGCCGGTCGCCGTCGCGCCGACGATCGCCGAGGGCGCGGCCATCCGCAAGCCCGTGCGGCTGCCGGAGGTGCTGGCGGCCGTGCGGCGGTCGGAGGGCGACATGGCCGCGGTGCCGGAGGCGGACATCGCGGCGGCGGCGCGGCGGCTGGCCGCCACGGGCCTGTTCGCGGAGCCGACCAGCGCGACGGCGGCCGCCGCGCTGGACACCTTCCGCGCCCGGGGCGCGCTGCGGGCCGGGGAGACGACGGTCGTGCTGCTGACCGGGTCGGGGCTGAAGGCGCAGGCGGCGATGGCCGGGCTGTTCGGGACGGACGGCTGACGGCCGCCACCGGGCGGGCCGCGCTCCGGCCCCGAGCGGCGGGCGCGTCCGGGCGGTGGAGCGCGCCCTACGGGCCGGGCGCGGCTCCTCGTACGCCGCCGGGTGCGGCCCCTGGCACCAGGGCGGGTGCCGGCCCGGTGCCCCGCCCGCCGGGCGGCGTCACCCGTCGTACCCGTAGAACAGCCGCTCCATCACCGTCCGCGCCCGCCGGGTCGTACGCCGGTAGTCGTCCAGCATCTGCCCGACGTGGCCCGGCCCGTACCCGAGGTAGCGGCCTACCGCGGCCAGCTCCCGGCCGGGGGCGGGGAAGGTGTCGCCGGGGCGGCCGCGGACCAGCATCACGCCGTTGCGGACCCGGGTGGCCAGCACCCACGCCGCGTCCAGCACGCGCGCGTCGGCGCCGCTGATCAGCCCCGCCTCGCTCGCCGCGGCCAGCGCCTCGCGGGTGCGGGTGGTGCGCAGGCCGGGCACGGCCCAGGCGTGCCGCAGCTGGAGGAGCTGCACGGTCCACTCCACGTCGGACAGGCCGCCGCGGCCCAGCTTGACGTGGGTGGCCGGGTCGGCGCCGCGCGGCAGGCGCTCGGACTCCATGCGGGCCTTCAGGCGCCGGATCTCGCGGACCTCGTCCTCGTCGAGCCCGTCGGCCGGATAGCGCAGCGGGTCGATCAGCTCCATGAAGCGCGCGCCGAGCTGCGGGTCGCCCGCGACCGGCTCCGCGCGCAGCAGGGCCTGGCTCTCCCACACCAGCGACCAGCGCCGGTAGTAGGCGGCGTACGAGGCGAGGGTGCGCGCCAGCGGCCCGGACCGGCCCTCCGGGCGCAGGTCGGCGTCCACGAGTAAGGGCGGGTCGGAGGAGGGCAGCTGGAGCAGCCGCCGCACCTCGTTGGCCATGGTGAAGGCGGCGCGGGCGGCCTCCTGCTCGTCCACGCCGTCGCGCGGCTCGTGGACGAAGAGCACGTCGGCGTCCGAGCCGTAGCCCTGCTCGTGGCCGCCGAAGCGGCCCATGCCGATGACGGCGAAGCGGGTGGGCGACTCGTCGCCCCAGGTGGCGCCGACGGCGGCGCGCAGGGCGCCGGCCAGGGTGGCGGCGTTGAGGTCGGAGACGGCGTCGCCGACCATGCCGACCAGGTCCGCGGCCTCCTTGGTGGGACCCTCGGCCTCCCGGGCGTCCTTCGCCGCGTCGCCGACGGGTTTCGGGCCCTCGGCGGGCGGCCGGGGGACGGCCGGCCAGCCGTCCGCGTACCGCTCGTCGGCGCTGACCGAGCGGGAGCTTTCGATCAGGTCGGCGGCGGCGGTGCGGAACAGCTCGCGGCGCCGCACGCCGCGGGCGGCGGCGACCGCCTGCTCGGCCCCGTCGGCGCGGCCGACGGCGGCGAGGATCTCCTGTTCGAGCGAGGCCCGGCCGCGTGGCCGCAGGCCCTCCGGGTCGCCGAGCAGGGCGACCGCCTCGGGGGCGCGCAGCAGCAGGTCGGGGGCGAGACGGCCGCCGGACAGGACCCGCGCCAGGTTCTCGGCGGCGGCGCCCTCGTCCCGCAGCAGCCGCAGATACCACGGCGTCTTGCCCAACGCGTCGGAGACCTTGCGGAAGTTGAGCAGACCAGCGTCAGGGTCTGCGGAGTCCGCGAACCAGCCCAGCAGCACGGGCAGCAGCGTACGCTGAATCGCCGCCTTCCGTGAGACGCCCGAGGCCAGAGCCTCCAGGTGCCGCAGCGCGGCGGCCGGATCGGCGTAGCCGAGGGCCTCCAGGCGCTGGCCGGCGGCCTCGGCGCTCAGCCGCGCCTCGCCGGGCTCCAGCTGGGCGACGGCGTCCAGCAGCGGCCGGTAGAACAACTTCTCGTGCAGCCGCCGCACCTCGCGGGAGTGCCGCCGCCACTCCTGGCGCAGCTCGGTCACCGGCTCGGTGCGCAGGCCCACCGAGCGGCCCAGGCGGCGCAGGTCCGCCTCGTCGTCGGGCATCAGGTGGGTGCGCCGCAGCCGGTGCAGCTGGATGCGGTGCTCCAGGGTGCGCAGGAAGCGGTACGCGGAGTCCATGGCGGCGGCGTCGGCGCGGCCCACGTAGCCGCCCGCGGCCAGCTCCTTGAGGGCGACGAGGGTGGTGGGGCTGCGCAGGCCGGGGTCGGAGCGGCCGTGGACGAGCTGGAGGAGCTGCACGGCGAACTCGACGTCGCGCAGGCCGCCGGGGCCGAGCTTCAGCTCGCGGTCGAGGTGGGCGGCGGGGATGGCCTCCACCACGCGGCGGCGCATCTGCTGCACGTCGGAGACGAAGTTCTCCCGCTCGGCGGCCTGCCACACCAGGGGGGTGACGGCGTCGAGGTAGGCCTGGCCGAGCCGGGCGTCGCCGGCCACCGGTCGGGCCTTGAGCAGCGCCTGGAACTCCCAGGTCTTGGCCCAGCGCTGGTAGTAGGCGAGGTGGCTGGTCAGGGTGCGCACCAGCGGCCCGTTGCGGCCCTCGGGCCGCAGGTTGGGGTCGACGGCCCAGATGGCGCCCTCGCCGGTGACCTCGGAGCACACCCGCATCATCCGGGAGGCCAGCCGGGTGGCGGCCTTCAGGGCCCGGGCCTCGGCGCCGGGCTGGTCGGTGTCCTCGTCCCGGGGCTCGGCGACGAAGATCACATCGACGTCGGAGACGTAGTTCAGCTCGCGGCCGCCGCACTTGCCCATGCCGATCACGGCGAGCCGGCAGGACGCGGCGTCGGCGGGCTGCTCCTCGGCGGCGATCTCCAGCGCGGCACGCAGCGTGGCGGAGGCCAGGTCGGCCAGCTCGGCGGCGGTCTGGGCGAAGTCGGCGGTGCCGCACACGTCGCGGGCGGCGACGCCCAGCAGCGCGCGGCGGTAGGCGGTGCGCAGCGCGTCGGCCCTGCCGCGGCCCGCGCCGGGCGGCCCCCAGACGCCTTCGGCGAGGGCCTGCTCGAACTCGGGGGTGGCCGGGTTGAGGTCGGCCGGCTCGTAGGTGGCCAGGCTCTCCCAGTCGCCGGGGTGGCGCGCCAGGTGGTCGCCCAGCGCCTCGGACGCGCCGAGGACGCCGAGCAGCCGGTCGCGCAGCGGCTTGGCGGTGACGAGCGTGGTGAGGAGGGCCTGCCGCCGCCCGGGGCCGCCGCGCTCCAGCGCCTCGGCCAGCCGGACCAGGCCGCGCAGGGCCAGGCCGGGGTCGGCGGTGGCGCCGAGCGCGTCCAGCAGCACCGGGTCGGCGCGCACGCCGGCCAGCGGCGCGGAGTCCAGCAGCCGCTCGGCGGCCGCGGGGTCGGTGAAGCCGTATCTGACCAGCCGGATGAACGTACTGCTCCGGCGTCCCTCGGGCAGACTGGGCACACTCATCTCGCAGGCCTCCCGCCGCGGCCCGCCGGACGTGCCGGCCGGCGTGTCGACTCGCTCGCGCCTTGTCCCGGCGTCCCGGGGTGCCTGGCCGGTGTCCCGCGCCCGGCGCCGGTCCTGAGACTGGCGCCGGTCCCGCGTCCGGTGTCCCGCGCTCCCGGTGTCCCGCGCCGATCAAGGCCACGGACGAGCGTACCCGCCGCGGCCGCGGAACGGCTCGCCGGCCGGCGCGTCACGGCGCCGTCACAGCACCGGCAGGCTCTTGCGCAGCTCGAAGGGGGTGACCTCGGAGCGGTACTCCTCCCATTCCTGCTTCTTGTTGCGCAGGAACTTACGGGCCCGATCGGCGACCTGGCAAGGCTCCACCGGGACGGCCTGTGACCTGCGGTCGGGCTGTGGTTGTTGGTCGTTGTTGGTCGTCGTTGGCTGTCCTCGGACGGCCCACAGACGGCCCGGCGGGGGCGGCCGGGGGCCGCTAACGTTAGCGACCGGATCCGCTAGCGTTAGCGGCCCTGCTAGCGCCTCAGACGGCCGTTGAACTGGACGTTAGCCGTTAGCGGGCCGCGGCCGGGAAGGCATCGAATCGGCCCTAGGCGGGGGTTGAGGGGCCCGGGGCGGGACCGCTAACGCTAGGGGCGCAACGCTCTAGCGCTAGAGGGTCCGCTAGCGGCTCGAACGGCCGTTGAGCAGGGTGTTAGCGGTTAGCGGGCCCCGGCCGGGAAGGCGCCGAAACCGGCCGTACGGCGAGGTTGGGGACCCCGGTCGGGGCCGCTATCGCACCGGGTGCCTGGCCCCGGCCGGGCGGCCTTCCCAATCGCGGGCGGCCCGCCTCGCGGCGGGTCGCACAGCCGGTGCGGCAACGCTGAGTACAGGGAGGCGCCCGGAGCGGCAGGGAGAACTCCCTGCTTGCCTCCCTGACCCTGCCTCCCTGGTCTGACCTGCGCAGACCAGGCTCAGGGGAGGCCAGGGAGGCAGGGAGGCCACCGCCGGGACGGGTCCTGAACCCCTCGGACAGGGCCCGCCAAGATGGGGCCTGCCTCCCTCCCTGTTTCAGCTGTAACAGACAGTGACGGGGAGGGCTCGGGGAGACGGGGAGTTCTCCCCCCGACGCCTCCCCGCTCGACCTTCCCAGCGTTGACCTGCGGCCGCCCCCCTCCGGGGGAGGCGGGGAGGCAGGGGAGGCGGCCCGCGACCCGGCCCTCAAAGCCCCGCCTGCGGCCGCCCCCCTCCTAAGAGCCTTCCTCCCCCAGTACACACGGTGACGCGCCCAGCAAGAGGGACCGCCCTGCGGGCGGGCGTTTGTCGGCGCGCGGTCGGCCCGTGAGGCTGACCGCCGTCGCGCGTCTGCGGCCGGGTATACCGCCGGGAGGCTCTTAGGGAGGGGAGGCCCCGGTGGACCCGCAATGCCCCCAGTCGCGGCTCAGGCACCGAAGAGACCACCCGCCCCGCCCGGGTGGTCTCTTCCCACGGCCACGGCTACGTCGGGGCCTGCCCGCCGTTGGCCCTCCTCTGTTGTATGTGCGGGAGCTCTCGGAGGCGTTTCAGGGGGGGGCGGCCATCTTCGCTTGCTCCCCCTATGAAAAGCGGGGGTCATGGGTGGGAGTGGGCGCTATCTTCCAGTGACTTCAGTACCGAATCAGGGTCGCCATCGTAGGAAAGGTGAGGCTCGTCGGACTCGGGAGGCACGAACCGGGCCCGATAACGGATCAGGTCGCTTTCAGCGAAATAGATCGAGTTCGGATCGGCTTCATGCCGCGCATTCCGCTCACTTACACGCGACCAGAGTTCTTCGTGACTGGCCTCCAAGTAGACCAGCACCGAGATTGCTCCGGCGTGGGTCGCGATCAACCGCCATCGAGCGCGGTCGCCTGGCGTCCAGAAACCATGGTCGACCACTACGTCATGCCCAGCTTGGAGCTGCTTACGGAGTTCCATGGAGATCTCTTCGAGGACCGGACGCTCAAGGGTCGGAAACGTGCCCCGGGGAAAGTCGACCCCGTATACGCCATGTCGACGCCACATCTCTTCGTCTGGACAAAGCCTGACGAAGCCTCGGGCCGTGAGTGCACGTGACAGCGTCGTCTTACCCGAGCCGGGGAGTCCTGCCATCAGGACGCAGAACGGCCGACGGGCGTCGTTGGCTGTCATCACTGAGTGACTTCCGATTCCGTCCGCCACGTACGACCCGGACTCCCAAGGTCAACGCCATATTCCACAACACTGCCCTCACTGTCGACGAATTTCGCGGTCATCAAAACTACTGGCTCTGCTGGCGGCTTCGCGGGGTCCAATTCCAAGAGTTCCGCATCCTCCGGCGTAAGTAGACGCGCCGATGCCGTGTCGATCCGGTGAGTGATCGGTCGGCCGGTGGCCTCAGCAATGAGTTGTAGCGAAGTCCCCCCGGACAGGCGCTCACTCTTCGCCAGTTGCGGGACCAACTTCCCATACTGGGCAGGAATCCACGACGTGGAGTGCGCAACGATGCCATGCCGGTCGCGATACACGCGGCGTCGCCTGATCACATCCGAACCAGGCCGGATGTCCAACGCCTGGGCCACGTCTGCGGGTGTCGACACAACTGAAGCCTGGTGGGAGTCGGACCGTTCGCCGGTTCCCCAACTGGATCCGGTGTGGCGTCCTCGGTCCTGGCGCTGAGATCCGGAGGACATCGGGGCAGGAAGGTCCAGCACCTCCGTCCCGATGCCGTGGATACCCCTGACGAGCCCATCGTTGCGCAGCTTGCGCAACGCCTTCTCGGCGGTCGCAGTGCTGACCTTCCACTCCTGCGACAGGCTCTTGATGCTCGGCAGGAGCGAGCCCGGCCGCAGCTCACCGGACGTGATCAGCCCCGCATAGTGGGCGGCAATCTGCGCGTATGGCGCTCGGTTGTCGGCCTGATCCGACATCGTCAGCTCCTTGTCTCGGTGGATCGGTTCCCTACTGTACCGCTTGACACCCTAGGGTGCCCTAGGGAACCCTAGGGATGTCGCCGACCGAGTCGGTCTCGGCGACACCGCGCCCCGGCTTGGGGCGCTGATCCGCGAAAAGTCCTGGTCACGCAGGAAAAGCAAGGAGCGGCTTCCACCGCCAAGCAGACAGCCGCTCCCTGACCCTCGAAGGGGTAGTTCCATGATGCCTGGAA
>NZ_JAVSCF010000159.1:0-14942 GCF_031932565.1 Streptomyces sp. B1866 | reverse complement strand
CGCGCCGGACGCCCCGGAAGCCGAAACCGCCGCCTCGCGCGGGGCGGCGGCGGACGCCGGGGCCGACCCGGCCGCCGCGGTCGACGGCGGCGCCGTACCGGCCCCGCGGGTCCCGGACCCCCCGGCCCCCGCGGACCCGTACGGGCCGTGGCAGGACCGGCCGTACGCCGACGCCGCCCAGAGCCCGTACGGCGGCGGCGACGGCTACCCGCCCGGCAGCGCCTACCCGTCCGGCGACGGGTACGGCTCCGGCGCGTACGGCGGCTACCAGGGCGGCGAGTACCGGCCCGACCCCTACGCGGGCGGCGCGTACGCCGATCCGTACGGCTACGGGCAGCAGCCCTACCCGGACGGCGGCTACCCGTCCCCGGGCGACACGTACGCGGACGGCGCCGGGACCGAGCCCCGCCGCGACGGGAGCGAGCAGGAGCGATGAACCGCACCACCCTGTCCCTGATCGGCGCGGCGGCCGGGCTCGTCGCGGTCACCGGCGTCGCCGCCCTCACCGCGCCCTCGTCCTCCTCCGCGGACGGCGGCGGCCGGTCCGGCGGGGCGGCCGCGAGCGCGCCCGTCGAGCGCTCCACCCTGGCGTGCCCGTCGCCGACCTCTTCTGAGGTCGGCGAGACCACCTACACCGGCTACACGCCCGGCGCGCGCGGCGCCGCCGGCTGGGGCACCGCGCGGCTGCTGCCCCTCGGCGCCCCGCCCGGGGACGGCGGCAGGGGCGGCAGGGCCTCCGGCGGCGCCGTCGTGCCGCTGACCGAGCCCGGGAAGCCGGTCACCGCCACCGTGAACCGCTCCGACGCCCCCGCGCTCGCCGGCACCGCCGACGGCGGCCTGGCGCCCGGCTGGACCGTGCAGCAGACCACCCGGGTCGACGCGGGCAGCGGGCGCGGCCTCCAGGGCCTGACGTGCGCGCCGCCCGACACGGAGTTCTGGTTCCCCGGCGCGAGCACCGCGGCCGCCCGGCAGGACTACGCGCACCTGACCAACCCCGACGACCGGCCCGCCGTCGTCGACCTGGAGCTGTACGGCGCGGACGGCCGCCTCGACACCCCCACCGGCGAGTCCGTCACCGTACCGGCCCGGTCCTCCGTGCCCGTGCTGCTGTCCACGCTCACCACCGAGCGGACGGCCGACCTGACCCTGCACGTGCTCGCCCGCGCGGGCCGCGTCGCGGCGGCCGTGCAGGCCGCCGACGCCAGGCAGGGCGGCGACTGGCTCACCGCCTCCGCCGCCCCGGCGACCGGCGCGGTGCTCCCCGGCATCCCGGCCGACGCCACCTCGGTCCGCCTGGTGCTGTTCGCGCCCCGGGCGGCCGACGCCGACCTGAAGGTCCGCCTCGCCGGGCCCACCGGCTCCTTCACTCCGGCCGGCCACGGCACGGTGCACGTCAAGAGCGGCATGACCACGGCGGTCGACCTCGGCGACGTCACCCGGGGCGAGGCGGGCTCCCTCGTGCTCACCCCCGACGCGGGCGAGGGCGCCGCGGGCCAGGTGGTGGCCGCCCTCCAGGTCACGCGCGGCAGGCCGGGCCGCCAGGAGACGGCGTTCATCCCCGCCGCGGCCCCCGTCGAACGGCGCGCCACCGCCGCCGACAACCGCGCCGCCGGCGGCTCGGCGCTCTCCCTGGCCGCGCCGGAGCGGTCCGCCACGGTCCGGGTCACCGCCTCGGAGGGCAGCGCGGGCGGCACCGCGGTCAGCCGGACCTACACCGTCAAGGCGGGCGCGACGCTGGCCGTGGCCCCGCCGCGTCCGGCGTCCGGCCGGGGAGCGTACGCGCTGACGGTCGAGCGGATAGCGGGCGGGCCGCTGTACGCGTCCCGCACGCTGGCCGAGTCGCACGGCGGCGTGCCCATGTTCACCGTCCAGACCCTGCCGGACGACCGGGGCACGGTGGCGGTGCCGGACACCGAGCGGGACCTGTCGCTGCTCCTGGACGCCACGGACGACTGACGGGCAGCCCGCGGCGGGCACCCGCTCCGCCCGGCCCGGCCCGCGGGCGGCCCGCACCGGCCCGCGGGCCGCCCGTACCCGCCCTCAGCCAAGTCCCGCACGGCCCGCGCGGGACTTCGTACGGTCCGAGGGGACCGCGCCGCGGCCCGCCCGCCAGGGTCCCCGGCCGCCCGGGTGTCCACAGGCCGGACGGCCGACGGGCCGGACCGGCTCAGTCCTGCCCGTAGCGCGGGTCGACCGACTCCGGCGCCAGCCCGAGGAGTTCGGCGACCTGCTCCACGACGACCTCGTGCACGAGCATCGCCCGCTCCTCGCGGTTCTTGGTGCGGATCTCCACCGGGCGGCGGTAGATCACGATGCGGTCCGGCCGGTCGCCGTCCGCCGCGATCACCCGGCCCAGCGGCACGGAATCGCTGTCCCAGGACGGTGACTCGCCGCCGTGCCCGCCCGGCCCGTCGAAGTCCGCGCCCGGCACGTCGAGCACGGCGAAGTCGACGCCGGACAGCTGCGGCCAGCGCCGTTCGAGGCGCTCCGCGGAGTCCTGCACCAGGTCCACGAAGGACTCGGCGCGGCTGATCGACAGCGGTACCTGCGGCGGTGCGATGGGACCGCGCATGCCGCGTCCGTGCCGGTCACGGCGGCGTGGGCGCGGCTCGGACTGGGGAGACGGTACGGGCCTGGTCATCACTCATGAGGGTAGCTCTCGGCGGGTCGGCGCAGTACGCGCTTACCGGCACCCCGCGCGCGGTCCCGGCCGGCGCCGCCGCGCGGGGTGCGCGGGGGTCCACCGTACGGACGCGCCTCGCACGCCTGTACGGCGTACGGGAGGCCGCGGGCGCGGCGCGGGGCACCGGTGCGGCGGCTGTCCCGCGCGGGTGCGCGGCGGCGGCCCGCGCGGGTCACCCGGTTGCCCGCAGGCCGCGCGGCGGGCGGACGGCGGGCCGGTGGGGGAACGACACGGTGGGGTGAGCCGGGGAAGAGTCGTCGCGGCCCGCTCAAGAGTGCGGTACCGTCCCACTTCGTGAGCCCTGTACGTCGCTGTTCGCGCACCGCGTGCGACCGCCCCGCCGTCGCGACGCTGACGTACGTCTACGCCGACTCCACCGCGGTCTTGGGCCCGCTCGCCACCTATGCCGAGCCGCACTGCTACGACCTGTGCTCGGAGCACTCCGAGCGGCTGACGGCGCCCCGCGGCTGGGAGGTCGTCCGGCTGGCCGTCGACTCCGGGCCCGCCCGTCCCAGCGGCGACGACCTGGAGGCGCTCGCCAACGCCGTGCGCGAGGCGGCCCGGCCGCCCGAGCGCGGTTCCGGCCGGCCCGGAGCGGCGGCGGACGACCGCGAGGCGGACCCGACGGAGGTCGCCCGCCGCGGGCACCTGCGCGTGCTGCGCTCGCCCGAGCCCTAGCACCCGGGCAGCCGTGACCAGACCCGGCGAGTCCTCGACCGTGCGCACCGTGAGCCGCCGGCCGCGCCGCGTGCCGTCCCGCTTGACGCGCGTCGCGCGACCCGCCTCACATCTTGGTGCCACCGACCGGTGGGTAGCTTTGAGTTCCATCGAGATTCTTTGAAAAAGCAGCGAAAACCCGTAGAAGAGGTGGGTTGTGCCCGACTTGTCGCAGATCGTCAAGGCGTACGACGTGCGGGGCGTGGTCCCCGACCAGTGGGACGAGCAGCTGTCCGAGCTGTTCGGCGCCGCCTTCGTGCAGGTGACCGACGCGCGCGCGATCGTCGTCGGCCATGACATGCGGCCCTCCTCGCCGGGCCTGGCGCGCGCCTTCGCCCGCGGGGCCGAGGCGCTGGGCGCGGACGTGACCGAGATCGGCCTGTGCTCGACCGACCAGCTCTACTTCGCCAGCGGGCGGCTCGACCTGCCGGGCGCGATGTTCACCGCGAGCCACAACCCGGCGCAGTACAACGGCATCAAGATGTGCCGCGCGGGCGCCGCTCCCGTCGGCCAGGAGACCGGGCTGGCCGAGATCCGCGCCCTGGTCGAGGAGTGGTCGCGGGCCGGCGGTCCGCCGCCCGCCGCCACCCCCGGCGAGATCGCCCAGCGGGACGTCCTCGCCGACTACGCCGCCTATCTGCGCACGCTCGTGGACCTCACCGCCGTCCGGCCGCTGAAGGTCGTGGTCGACGCGGGCAACGGCATGGGCGGGCACACCGTCCCGACCGTCTTCGACGGCCTGCCCCTGGAACTCGACGCCCTCTACTTCGAACTGGACGGCACCTTCCCCAACCACGAAGCCAACCCCCTCGACCCCAAGAACCTCCTCGACCTCCAGGAGCGCGTGCGCGCCACCGGCGCCGACATCGGCCTCGCCTTCGACGGCGACGCCGACCGCTGCTTCGTCGTCGACGAGCGCGGCGCTCCGGTGTCCCCCTCGGCCATCACCGCGCTGGTCGCCGCCCGCGAGCTGGCCAAGCACCCGGGCGGGGCGGTCATCCACAACTGCATCACCTCCTGGTCGGTCCCCGAGGTCGTCAAGGAGGAGGGCGGCACTCCCGTGCGCACGCGCGTGGGGCACTCGTTCATCAAGGCCGAGATGGCCCGTACCGGCGCGATCTTCGGCGGCGAGCACTCCGCGCACTACTACTTCCGCGACTTCTGGAACGCCGACACCGGCATGCTCGCCGCCCTGCACGTGCTGGCCGCCCTCGGCGGGCAGGACGGACCGCTGTCCCGGCTGGTCGAGCAGTACGACCGGTACGCCGCCTCCGGCGAGATCAACAGCACCGTGGCCGACCAGGCCGGTCGCGCCGCGGCGGTCAAGGCCGCCTACGAGGGCCGTGAGGGCGTCACCCTCGACCAACTCGACGGCCTTACGGTCAGCACCGCCGACTGGTGGTTCAACCTCCGCCCGTCCAACACCGAGCCGCTGCTGCGGCTCAACGTCGAGGCGCGCGACGCGGACACGGTGGCCCGGGTGCGCGACGATGTGCTGGCCATCGTCCGCGCGTAGCGGCAGCCCGCGCGTACGGACCCGGCGCGCCGGGGGTCCGTACCGGCCGCACGCGCGGGCGGCCGGTACGGGCGCCGGGCGGCGCGTACGGGCACGGCGTGCGGCGCCGGGCCGGGCCCGCCGACCACCGGGACGGACGGGGCGGAACGCGACTCCCGGGGCGCGGCCGGGCGCGCCCGGCCCGCCCGCGGCGGTACGCTGACGAGCGTTGGACCCCGCCCGAAGGGACACCCCTCATGCCGCTCGAAGCCGGTCTTCTGGAGATCCTCGCCTGCCCGGCGTGCCGCGCCCCGCTGCGCGACGAGTCCGCGGGGGAGGCCCCCGAGCTGGTGTGCACGGGCCAGGACTGCGGGCTCGCCTACCCCGTCCGGGACGACATTCCCGTGCTGCTCGTGGACGAGGCCCGGCGCCCGGGCTGACGGCGCCCGCCCAAGACCGTCCACCGCACCGCCCTCGGCGATCGGAGGCCGAAGCACCATGCTGGACGAATCCCTCCTCGACGCCCCCGACGCCCTCGCCCGCGCCGACGTGCGCGGACTGCTGCGCGGAGCCGCCGAGTCCGGCGCCCGGGTCCGAACCGCCGCCCGGCACGCCGCCGAGGCCGGCATAGGCGACCTCACCCCGGACGGGCGGCCGCGCGCCGTACTGGTCGCTGCCCCCGGCCCGGCCGGGGCCTGCATCGTGGACCTGCTCGACGCGCTCGGCGGCAGCGGCAGCCCGGTCACGCTGATCAGCCCCACCGGGGTCGCGGCCGCCCCGGGCGCGCTGCGCTGGACGCTGCCGGGCTGGGCGGGCCCGCTCGACCTGCTGCTCGTCGCCACGCCGGACGGCGCGGAGCCGGGACTGCCGCTGCTCGTGGAGCAGGCGTACCGGCACGGCTGCTCGCTGGTGGCGGTGGCCCCGGCCGGCTCGCCGCTGACCGGCGCGGTCACGCAGGCGCGCGGCCTGACGGTGCCGGTCGCGGCCGACCGGTCCGGCCCGTACGACGCGGGGAGCGGCCCCGCCGACCCGCACGGCCCGGGAGCCGGCGATCCGCACGGCGCGTACGCCGCGGCCCGGCCCGCCGACGGCCAGGACCCGGCCGCCCACCCCGGCACCCTCTGGTCGCTGCTCACGCCGTTGCTGGCGCTCGCCGACCGGATCGGCCTGGTATCCGCCCCGCCCGCCGCCCTCCTGCGCGTCGCCGACCGCCTGGACCGGGTCGCCGAGCGGTGCGGCCCGGCCGTCGCCACGTACGGCAACCCGGCCAAGGCGCTCGCCACCGAGCTGGCCGAGGCGCTGACGCTGGTGTGGACCGAGGGGCCCGTCGCGGCCGCGGCCGGGCGGCGCTTCGCGGGCCTGCTCAGGGGCCTCGCCGGGCGGCCGGCGCTCGCCGCCGAGCTGCCCGAGGCGCTGGCCGCGCACGCGGCGCTGCTCACCGGCGCCTTCGGCGGCACGGCCGACCCCGACGACTTCTTCCGCGACCGCGTCGAGGAGCCGGAGGCGCTGCGCGCGCGGATCGTCCTGGTCCGCGACGAGCCGTCCACGGCCCTGTCCGCGCTGCCGGCCGCCCGGGAGCTCGCGCTCGCCCGCGACACGGCGGTCAGCGAGCTGGAGCCGGACGGGGGCAGCGCCCTCGACACCGCGGCCGACCTGCTGGCCACGGCCGACTTCGCCGCCGTCTACCTGGCGCTCGCCCGCGCGGACGGCCGATGACGCGACCCGCGCGGGAGCGCCCATGACGGACTGAACCCCCGCCGACCCCGCGGCCGGCCCCTGGCGAGAGCCGGCGGAGCCGTCCGGAAGCCGCCGGTGGCACCGCGCGCCACGGCACCCGGCGTGCGCCACGCCGCCGGACCCGTCCGCAGCCCGGACCGGCGGCCGCCCGCCCCCGCACCTCGTACGTACGCAAGGCTTGGAGCCGCACCTCGATGGACCGTCTCGCCAACCCCGTACGCCCTTACTCCTGGGGCTCCACCACCGCCATCCCCGAACTCCTCGGCACCCGCCCCACCGGCGAGCCGCAGGCCGAGCTGTGGATGGGCGCGCACCCCGGCGCGCCCTCCCGCGTCGACCGGGGCGGCGGCCTGGTGTCCCTGCCCGACGTGATCGCCGCCGACCCGGAGGGCGAACTCGGCGCGGGCGCCGTACGGCGCTTCGGGCCGCGCCTGCCGTTCCTGCTCAAGCTGCTCGCCGCCGACTCGCCGCTGTCCCTCCAGGTGCACCCCGACCTGGAGCAGGCGCGGGCGGGCTTCGCGGCCGAGGAGGAGCGCGGCGTGCCGCTGGACGCCCCGCACCGCAGCTACAAGGACGCCAACCACAAGCCCGAGCTGATCTGCGCGCTCACCCCCTTCGACGGCGTCTGCGGCTTCCGCGACCCCGCCGCGACCGCCGACCTGCTCGCCGCCCTGGACGTCGACTCGCTCAAGCCGTACGTCGACGCGCTGCGCGCCCGGCCGGAGTCGGAGGCGCTGCGCGAGGTGTTCACCGCGATACTGACCGCCGACCCCGAGGGCGTCGCCGAGACCGTGCGCCTGGCCGGAGCGGCCGCCGAGCGCCTCGCCGCCGAGGGGCACGAGCAGCGCGAGGCGTACGCCGCGTACGCCTCCCTGGCCCGCGCCTACCCGGGCGACCCGGGCGTCCTCGCCGCCTTCCTGCTCCACTACGTGCTGCTCCAGCCGGGCGAGGCGCTGTACCTCGGCGCGGGCGTGCCGCACGCGTACCTGGGCGGGCTCGGCGGCCTCGGCGTCGAGATCATGGCCAACTCCGACAACGTGCTGCGGTGCGGCCTGACCCCCAAGCACGTCGACGTGGCCGAGCTGCTGCGCGTCGTCCGCTTCGAGAGCGGCGCGCCGCACGTGCTGCGGCCCGCGCCCGCGCCCGACGCGACTCCCGGCGGCTTCCCCGGCGAGGAGGTCTACGCCGCCCCGATCGACGACTTCCGGCTCTCCCGGTGCGTGGTGTCCGAGGGCGCCGAGGTCAGCCGCCTGCCGTCCGGCGCCCCGCAGATCGTGCTGTGCACGGCCGGTACGGTCGTGCTGCGCGAGGCCGGCGGCCGCCGCGAACTGCGGCTCGCGCGTGGCGAGTCCGCCTTCGTGCCAGCCTCCGAGGAGGTCGAGCTGACCGGGGGCGGCACCGTCTTCCGCGCCACCGCGGCCCCCTGACGCCGCCGGCCGGCCGCCAGAGGCTGCGACAATGGCCCGCCGCGGCGGGCACCGGCCGGCCCGCGGACCGCCGGCGCGGAGCACGCGGGACAGAACGCCGAGGACGCGGACGTCCTGAGGGCAGCGTCGTGAGGGCAACGAGGGGAAGGGGCGTACGGCACATATGAGCGCATCAGGCGGAACCAAGGCGGTCCTCGCCGCACTGGGAGCCAACCTGGCCATCGCGGCGTCCAAATTCGTCGCCTTCGCCTTCAGCGGCTCGTCCTCCATGCTCGCCGAGGGCGTGCACTCGCTCGCCGACTCCGGCAACCAGGGACTGCTGCTGCTCGGCGGGAAGCGCGCCCGGCGCGCGGCCACCCCCGAACACCCCTTCGGCTACGGGCGCGAGCGTTACATCTACGGCTTCCTCGTCTCCGTCGTCCTGTTCACGGTCGGCGGCGTCTTCGCGCTCTACGAGGGCTACGAGAAGATCAGGCATCCGCACGAGATCGAGCACTGGTACTGGCCCGTCGGCGTCCTCGTCTTCGCGATCATCGCGGAGAGCTTCTCCTTCCGCACGGCCATCAGGGAGTCGAACGAGCTGCGCGGCACCCTCAGCTGGACCCAGTTCGTACGCCGGGCCAAGGCTCCGGAGCTGCCCGTCGTCCTGCTGGAGGACCTCGGCGCGCTGGTCGGCCTGATCCTCGCGCTCGGCGGCGTGGGCCTGGCGCTGCTCACGGGCGACGGCGTGTGGGACGGCGTCGGCACCGTGTGCATCGGCGCACTGCTGGTCCTGATCGCCCTCGTGCTCGCGTCCGAGACCAAGTCCCTGCTGCTGGGCGAGGCGGCCGACGCGCGGCAGGTGGTGCGGATCCGGGAGGCGCTGGTCGACGGCGACACCGTCACCGACGTGATCCACATGCGCACGCTCCACCTGGGCCCGGAGGAGCTGCTGGTCGCGGCGAAGATCGCCGTCCAGCACGACGACACGGCGGCGGACGTCGCGCGGGCGATCGACGCGGCGGAGGCCAGGATCCGCGAGGCCGTGCCCATCGCCCGCGTCATCTATCTGGAACCGGACATTCTCCGCGCGCCGGCCTGACAACCGGCCCGACCGGCTGGGGAAGACCGGGCCCTCGGTGTAGATTCGTCAGGAGCCAGACGTCGCTGCTGATGGCGGTCGGGCGGTCCGCCCTTCGCGGACCGGCCGAGGGAGAGAGGGCCTCCGACGGACTGCGCAAGGCGAGCAAAGGACGCGGGGCGCCGCGGTACCGGTGCCATGGACGGACGGCCGTACGCGCCGGACCGTACGGGTACTTGACCGCACGGCACCCAGGACCGCACGGCACGTGCCGCCGACCCGAGGACCGCACGGCCCGATCGGACGCCCGAGGGGCCGCGAGGAGCCGCCAGGTCGCGGACCGGGAAGCCGAACGGTCCGCGGACCCGACGGCCGACCCGGCCGGCCGTGGCCCGCACTCCGGCACCCCGGATCCGGTTTCCGGGACGCCGGTACGCCGCGCCCGATGCCCGCACTGCCCAGCCGAAACCACTCTCACTCGACACCGATCGATGAGGAGCAGCTTTCATGACGACAGTCGCCTCCGGCCAGGACTTCAAGGTCGCCGACCTGTCCCTGGCCGCGTTCGGCCGCAAGGAGATCACCCTCGCCGAGCACGAGATGCCCGGCCTGATGGCGATCCGTAAGGAGTACGCCGCCGCACAGCCGCTGGCGGGCGCCCGCATCACCGGCTCCCTGCACATGACGGTGCAGACCGCCGTCCTGATCGAGACCCTCGTCGCCCTCGGCGCGCAGGTGCGCTGGGCGTCCTGCAACATCTTCTCCACCCAGGACCACGCGGCCGCCGCGGTCGCCGTCGGCCCGGACGGGACCCCCGAGGACCCGCGCGGGGTCCCGGTCTTCGCCTGGAAGGGCGAGACCCTGGAGGAGTACTGGTGGTGCACGGAGCAGGCGCTGACCTGGCCCGGCACCGCGACCGGCGGCCCGTCCATGATCCTGGACGACGGCGGCGACGCCACCCTGCTGGTCCACAAGGGCGTCGAGTACGAGAAGACCGGCGCCGCTCCGGACCCGTCCACCGCGGAGAACGAGGAGCACCGCGTCATCCTCGAACTCCTCGGCCGCACCCTCGCCGAGAACCCGCAGAAGTGGACCCAGCTCGCCTCCGAGATCCGCGGCGTGACCGAGGAGACCACCACCGGCGTCCACCGCCTGTACGAGATGCAGCAGGCCGGCTCCCTCCTCTTCCCGGCGATCAACGTCAACGACGCCGTCACCAAGTCGAAGTTCGACAACAAGTACGGCTGCCGCCACTCCCTGATCGACGGCATCAACCGCGCGACCGACGTGCTGATCGGCGGCAAGGTCGCCGTCGTGTGCGGCTACGGCGACGTGGGCAAGGGCTGCGCGGAGTCGCTGCGCGGCCAGGGCGCCCGGGTCGTCGTGACCGAGATCGACCCCATCTGCGCCCTCCAGGCGGCGATGGACGGCTACCAGGTGGCCACCCTGGACGACGTGGTGGAGACGGCCGACATCTTCATCACCACGACCGGCAACAAGGACATCATCATGGCCTCCGACATGGCCAGGATGAAGCACCAGGCGATCGTCGGGAACATCGGCCACTTCGACAACGAGATCGACATGGCCGGTCTGGCCGCCATCCCCGGCATCGTGAAGGACGAGGTCAAGCCGCAGGTCCACACCTGGACCCTCCCCGACGGCAAGGCGATCATCGTGCTGTCGGAGGGCCGCCTGCTGAACCTGGGCAACGCGACCGGTCACCCGTCCTTCGTGATGTCCAACTCCTTCGCCAACCAGACCATCGCGCAGATCGAGCTGTTCACCAAGCCCGAGTCCTACCCGACCGGCGTCTACGTGCTGCCCAAGCACCTGGACGAGAAGGTCGCCCGGCTCCACCTGGCGGCCCTCGGCGCCAAGCTGACCACGCTCACCCCGGAGCAGGCGGCGTACATCGGCGTCCCGGTAGAGGGCCCGTACAAGTCCGACCACTACCGGTACTGACCCACCCGGCCCACGGCCGACCAGAGACCGACCGGCGCCCCCGGCCACCCGGCACCACGGCCGGGGGACGCCACGGCCAACCGCCACCGTGACCGACCGGCACCGTGACCGGACCCTGTCCCGAGACCGGCCCGGCCCCCGAGACCGGCCCGGCCCCCGAGACCCACCCGGCAGCGCGACCGACCGCCCCGCCCCGCGCACCGCGCCGCGCGACCGGTCACAGCGCCGGGCGGGGTCGGGCCGGCCGCGCGTGAGCGACCGGCCGCACCGCTCTCGGCCGACACCCGGCCCCGGTCCGCCCCCGGGCGGGGGCCCACGGCCCCATCCGCGGGGCCGTCGTCCGGGCAGGGCAGACACGCCAAGGACCCACCATGCCCCGCGGCCGCTACTCACTCCACGACCCGCACGACCACACCCCCCTCGGTCACGAGCACTTCCAGTGCGCCACAGGCCCCTCCGGCTGGCGCTACGTCTCGCAGATCACCTCCCCCTCCGGCGACCACGCCGGCTCCGTCGACCTCGCCCTGGACGACCTCGGCCGCCCCGTACGCCTCGAACTCCACGCCGCAAGCTGGCGCGTCCGCGCCGCCGCCCTCGACGGCGTCACCTGGGTCCGTACGGACCCGACCGGCGAGCACGCGACCGAGGGCAACGCCCGCGCCCACGCCTTCACCGGCGCCTCCCCGGCCTTTCTGATCGCCACCACCCGCCTGCTCAGGCTCGCTCCGGGCGCCCCGCCGACCCGCGTCCGCCTCGTGGCCCTCACCCCCCCGGTCCTCGCCCCGCTGACCGTCGACCAGTCCTGGGCCCTGGTGAACAGGACAGCACACCCCACTGACAACGCCCCGCTGGTCGTGGAGGAATACCAGGTCAGCGCGCTGGATACGGGAGAGCAGACGTCGGCGCACATCGCCGGCGACGTGGTGCTCGACGCCCCCGGCATCGAGCTGGAAGACCTCGAAAGCCCGCCGTCGACCTTCGCCTGACAGCCGACCGCGCACGGACGGCGGCGCAGGACCGGGCGGCGAGAGCCGCGGCGAAGACCGAGCCGACGCCGACGAGGGCGGGCGCACAGCACGACCGTCGGCCCCGAACGCGCCAGGCGGACTGCCGGCGGACGGGCTAAAGGCTGTCCCGCAATCCCTGGCGGGCTCCCGACGCCAGCTACGGCCACTCGCGGCGTTGGCGAAACGTCCGAATAGAACCACTATTCGGACGCTCCGCCGCCTTGCGATTGACCGCATCTGACGCCGCTCGCTGATCCACCAGGGATTACGGGACAGCCTTTAGGCGGGCGGTACGAACCCGGTCACGGCCGTCCCGTCCTCGGCGACGCCAGACCGCCCGCCCGGACCGGCCGCACCCATGTCAACAACGCCCGCAGCCCCAGAGAACCCTCCGGCCCCGGCAAACCCCACAACCCCGGAAAACCCCCCAGCCCCATAAGCCCCTACACCCCCAGGACCACCGACCCCGGTAACCGCCCCAGCCCCGAACCCCCCGAAAGCTCCCACCGCGGACCCGCGACCCGCCCAGGCAGGCCCCGGCACCCCGCCCCACCCCTGCCCGTAGCCGAACTCCGCCCCCAGCACCCGCCGCGCGTCGCGCGCCTGCCGCTCGGCCAGCACCGCGGACAGATACGCCGCAGGGGGCACTCCCTCCGGCGCCGGCGCCCCGGTGCGCTCGGCCACGTCAGCCGCGAGCCGCCCGGTCATCGCCCAGGCCACGTCCGGGTCGAGCTGCGGCATGCGGGTGAGGACCTGGCGCACCGCGAGCCACAGCCCGTCCGGCACCCGGGACAGGTCGAGCCCCGCGAAACGCCCGGCAAGCCACGGCGGAGGAGGCGGCAGCGGCGCCGACCGCGTCACCGGCACCCGCTCCCGTACGACCAGCGTGCCCGCGAACACGTCGCCGATCCGCCGGCCCCGCGCCGACACCAGCGAAGCCACGCACGCGATCGTCCCCGCCGACCCGAGGATCTCGACCACGCCGACCGCTCCGCGCACCAGCGCGTGCCGGAAGCGGATCGGCCCGCCGTCGTCCCGTACCACGCGCAACCCGCACACCATCTTCCCCACTGAGCGGCCATGGGTCAGCGTCTCCACCGCGATCGGCCCGCCCACCAGCACCAGGGCGAACAGCGCCACCGACAGCGCGGCCATGGCCGCCTCGTCCAGCGAGCCCACGGCCGTCAGCAGGGCCAGCGACACCGCCAGGTAGGCGATCCACGCCAGCACCATGTCGAGGAAGACGGCCAGGGCCCGGCTGGGTAGCCTGGCCGGACGCAGCCCGAGGACCACCGCCTCGCCGGTCACGAGTTCGTTCACGCGGGAGCCCCCTCAGCGGTGTCGTCTGCGACCAGTCTGCCGCCGCCCGGAAGGAACCTGCCAAGCTGGTCCGCGGAACACCGGCCCCGGACCCGCGCACGCGAACTCCGGACCGGACCGCGCACTGGCCGACCACCGCCCCGGACCCGGAAAGTCCCTCGCAAGCCCCGCGGAGCCGGCACCGCGGCACCCCCGAGGAGCAGCCCTATGGACCTCGATGTCTTCGTCATGGCCCACCGGGCCGAGTGGGACCGCCTGGACGGCCTGGTGCGTCGGCAGCGCAGCCTCACCGGCGCCGAGGCCGACGAACTCGTGGCCCTGTACAAGCGCGCGGCCACCCACCTGTCCCTGCTCCAGACCGGCTCCTTCGACCCGCAGCTGACCGGCCGCCTCACGGTCACCGTGGCACGCGCGCGCAGCGCTGTCACGGGCGCGCGGCGGGCGGGCTGGCGCGACGCCGCCCGCTTCTTCACCGCGGGCTTCCCCGCCGCCCTGTACCGCACCCGCCAATGGTGGATACCGACCGCGGTGCTCTCTCTCGCGGTCGGCGCACTGATCGCCTGGTGGGTGGGCACCCACCCCGAGGTCCAGGCGACCATCGCCGCCCCGGACGAACTGCGGGAGCTGACCCGCGCGGGAGGCGAGTACGAGACGTACTACTCAAGCCACCCCGCCACATCCTTCGCCGCCCAGGTGTGGACGAACAACGCGCAGGCGGTCGCCCTCTGCCTCGTCCTCGGCGCCTTCCTCGGGATTCCCGTGCTGTGGGTGCTCTTCGCGAACATGCTGAACCTCGGCGTCGGCATCGGCCTGATGTCGTCCGCCGGCCGCCTCGACACCTTTCTGGGCCTGCTCCTCCCGCACGGCCTGCTGGAGCTGACCGCGGTCTTCGCGGCGGCCGGGACGGGCCTGCGCCTGGGCTGGACCGTCGTCGACCCGGGTCCCCGCGCGCGCCGCACCGCCCTCGCCCAGGAGGGCCGCGCCGCCCTCGGCATGGCCGTTGGTCTGGCCGCGGTGCTGGCGGTCGCGGGAGCGATCGAGGCCTACGTCACCCCGTCCGGCCTCCCCACCTGGGGTCGCATCACCATCGGGGTCGCCGCGGAGGCCGCGTTCCTCACGTACGTGTACGTCCTGGGGGCCCGGGCGGTACGCGCCGGCGAGGCCGGCGACGTCGAGGCCCCGGACCGCAGCGAAGTGCTCCCCAGCGCGGCCTGACCTGGCCAGACACGGGTCTCCGGGCGGTCGCTTGACACAGGGTACGCAGGGAGGTAGGTTCAAACGGTTGCGACGGACAGTAAGTCGGTCGACGACGAGCAGCATGTCAGACGCTTCGGCTGAGAACTGTTCCAGCGGAGCACTCCCCAGACTTCCAGAGCCACGCGGCCGATTCGGTCGGCCGAAGTGATTCTGATAAAGTCTGGGTCAGCCGAAAGGCAGAGGCCATCCAACGGCCATCGAGAACCCTCTCGGGTGGGAAACCACCGGGAAATGTTCTGATAAGGTTGGAACCACCGAAGGGAAGCGCCCGGAG
>NZ_JAVSCF010000158.1:0-14958 GCF_031932565.1 Streptomyces sp. B1866 | reverse complement strand
CCCCGGCACCGGACCGCCACCCACCGGCCGGCTCGCCGCCCGGAGCCGGGCCCGGGGCCGCACCCGCGGCCGGGGGCGTGCCCGGGGCCGGGGCCGGCTCCCGCTCCCGGGGCGGCTCCGCGGCCGGGTCGCAAGCGGTCTCCGGCGGCGACGCAGGCGGGATCGGGGCCTCGATGATGGCCTCCAGCATGGCGCGCGCCGCGGTCAGCTCGTCGATGCCGGCGTCGATCCGCCGCAGCTCCCTGGCCAGTTCCGGGATCATCTCCGGACACAGCGGCGCCACCAGCTCGCCGTCGTCGGCCATGCAGGGCAGCACCTCGGCGATGGTCTGGGTACCGAGCCCGGCGGCGAGCAGGACCCGGATGCGGCGCACCACCTGCACGTCGCCTTCCTCGTACTCGCGGTAGCCGCTGGGGCGGCGCTTCGGCCGCAGCAGGCCCTGCTCCTCGTAGTAGCGCAGCGCGCGTTCACTCACGCCGGTCCGCCTGGCCAGCTCCCCGATGCGCATCGACTCTCACCCGTTGAGTTGACTCTGACGCCGACGTGTGGACTCCAGCGTAGCCGCGCCCGTGGTTGCCCCAGGTCCCGGGCGCCGCGTGGGGCAGGTGCGAGTCGTACGAGTTGCAGGGCGCAAGAGATGCAAGGCGGCACGGATGCGGAACCGGAGCGGCCGTCGGTGGCGTCCTTGCAAGGCGGTGTCGGACCGGAATCCGGACCCGTACGACCTCTCAGCGGAGAAAGGAACCCCGATCGTGGAGCCGACAGCGACAGCCCGGATGTCCCGCCGCGCCCTGCTGGCCTGCGGCGCGGGGGCGGCCGTGGCCGCCGCCGGGCCCGGAACGGCGGCCTACGCGTCCGCGCCGGGCGGCGCCGCGGTCGTACGGCGGCTGCGTGACCTGGAACGGGCGCACGGCGCGCGGCTGGGGGTGTACGCCCTCGACACGGCCACCGGCCGGAGCGTGGCCTACCGGGCGAGCGAGCTGTTCCCGATGTGCTCGGTGTTCAAGACGGTCGCCGTCGCGGCCGTCCTGCGCGACCTGGACCGGAACGGCGAGTTCCTGGCGCGGCGCTTCTTCTACACGGCGCAGGACGTCGAAAGGGCGGGCGGCGGCGCGATCACCAGCCGCCCGGAGAACCTGGCAAACGGCCTGACCGCCGAGGAGCTGTGCGAGGCCGCCATCCGCCACAGCGACAACGCCGCCGCGAACCTGCTGCTGCGCGAGCTGGGCGGACCGACGTCGGTCACCCGCTTCTGCCGTTCCGTCGGGGACCGCGTGACGCGCCTGGACCGGTGGGAGCCCGAGCTGAACTCGGCGGAGCCGTGGCGCGTGACCGACACCACCACCCCGCGCGCCATCGCCGGCACCTACGCGCGGCTCGTGCTGGGCGGGGCCCTGGAGCCCGCCGACCGCGAGCGGCTGACCGGCTGGCTGCGGGGCAACACCACCGGCGGCCGGCGGCTGCGCGCGGGGCTGCCCGCCGGGTGGACCGTCGGCGACAAGACCGGAACGGGCGCGCACGGCACCACCAACGACGCGGCCGTCGCCTGGCCGCCCGGCCGCGGGCCGATCGTGATGGCCGTGCTGACCACCTACCGGGAGCCGGACGCCCCGATGAACGAGCCACTGCTCGCCGAGACTGCCGCCGCGCTGGCCGCCGCGCTGGGCTGACCGCCAGGAGGCGGGCCTGCGCCCGCCGGGCTCCCGCGCGGCGGGCCGGCGCGGGCAGCGGTGCGCGCACAGGATACGCCTGCGCGTGTGTCGTCCACGGGATCGCCGGGTGGGGATCACGTTGCCGACTCCTCCCCCACCCGCGAGCCGCCCTTAACAGGCGGGAAACATTTCCCACACATCGCCGCAAGGCGCCCGTCCGACGCTGTCCGTATGACGGACACCACTGACCAGACAGCAGGCGAGGCGGCCCCGGCGGCCGAGCCGGGCAGCATCTTCGAGCAGATCGGCGGCGAGCCGGCCGTCGCGGCCGTGGTCGACATCTTCTACGACCGGGTGCTGGGCGACCCGGCCCTGGCCGGCTACTTCACCGGCGTCGACCTGGCCCACCTCAAGCAGCACCAGCGGCGGTTCATCGGCCAGGCGCTGGGCGCCACCCGGCCGTACTCCGGTCGCACCATGCGGCGGGCGCACGAGCACCTGGCGATCACGGACACCGCGTTCGGCCGGGTCGTGGAGCACCTGGCCGGCGCGCTGGAGGAGGGCGGGGTGGACGGGCAGACGATCGGCGCCATCGCGGAGCAGCTGCTGCCGCTGAGGGACGACATCGTCACGGCCTGACGGCGACCAGGCGGAGGATTGGGTGGCGGCCACGGGTATGCACGGCCCAGGCCCGATTCCGGCCCGGCCAGCACGTATTCAACGGGTACCATATATTCATGGGACTCAAGCGCACTACGGTCTACGCCGACGCCGAAGACCTCGCCGTGATCAAGGCGGCCGCCGCCCGGGAAGGGGTCGCGGAAGCCGAGATCATCCGTGAAGCCATCCATCTGGCTGCTCTGTCCAAGCGCACCTGGGACACGCCGCTGAGCTGGCCGAAGTTCCGCAGCGGCGACCCGGGGACCGCTGCCCGGGCCGCCGACACCGCCTCCGGCGACATCTGGGACGAGAAGGCGCGCGCCTACGAGGAGACGAAGCGGCGGCTGCGCGCGTGATCGTCGTCGTGGCCGACACCTCCGCCCTTCTGGCGGCGGCCGACGCCGACCATCCGGACATGGCGGCGAGCCTGCATGTGCTGGAGAGCGCCGGGCTGGTCGTCCTCTCTCCGCTCATCCTGGCAGAGGCCGACCACCTGATGCGCCGCGTCGGCGGCCCCGGGCTACGCGACGGATTCCTGGACAGCGTCGTGAGCGAGGCGCGGCGCGGCAGGTTCCACCTACCAGAAGTCACCCCGGACATACTGGCCCAGGCCCGAGGTCTCATGCGGCGATACACCGACCTCGATCTGGACTTGGCGGACGCGGTGAACGTCGTGCTCGCCTCTGCCTACCGGACCGATGCCGTGCTCACCCTGGACCGCCGGGACTTCCGTGCCATACGTCCACTCACCGCCCACAAAGCGTTCCGGGTCCTGCCCGACGACCTCTGAACCCCCCGGCGGCCCCTCACCCGCCCAGGATCGACGTCAGGAACTCCCCCGTCCACGCCAGCAGCTCCCGGCCCGTCACCGGCTTGCCCCCGATGCGCGCCGTCGTCGGCCGCGGCACCATGACCTGCCGGGCCGCCGCCTTGACGACCGAGCGCGGGTACAGGCGGGTCAGCCGCAGCTCCTGGGACTCGCGCAGCTCCACCGGGGAGAACCGCACGTTCGCCCCCTGGAGGGTGATGTCGGTGACGCCGCAGGAGCGGGCCAGCAGCCGCAGGCCCGCGACCAGCAGCAGGTTCTCCACCGGCTCGGGCAGCTTGCCGTAGCGGTCGGTCAGCTCCTCGCGGACCGCGGCGATGTCCTCCTCGTTCGTGATCGAGGCAATGGCCCGGTAGGCCTGGAGGCGCAGCCGCTCGCCGGGCGCGTAGTCGTGCGGGACGTGCGCGTCGACCGGCAGCTCGATCTTCACCTCCAGCGGCGGCTCCTCGGCGGCGCCGCCCGCCTCCAGGGAGGCGCGGTAGTCGGCGACGGCCTCGCCGACCATGCGCACGTACAGGTCGAAGCCGACGCCCGCGATGTGCCCGGACTGCTCGCCGCCGAGCAGGTTGCCCGCGCCGCGGATCTCCAGGTCCTTCATGGCCACGTACATGCCCGCGCCCATCTCGGTGTGCTGGGCGATGGTGGCGAGCCGCTCGTGGGCGGTCTCGGTCAGCGGCTTCTCCGGCGGGTAGAGGAAGTACGCGTAGCCGCGCTCGCGGCCCCGGCCGACCCGGCCGCGCAGCTGGTGCAGCTGGGAGAGGCCGAAGGTGTCGCCGCGCTCCACGATGAGGGTGTTGGCGTTGGAGATGTCGATACCCGACTCCACGATCGTGGTGGAGACCAGCACGTCGAACTTCTTCTCCCAGAAGTCGACCACCACCTGTTCCAGGGCGCTCTCCGACATCTGCCCGTGGGCGGTGGCGATGCGCGCCTCGGGCACGGCCTCGCGCAGCCGGGCGGCGGCCCGGTCGATGGAGTCGACCCGGTTGTGGATGTAGAAGACCTGGCCCTCGCGCAGCAGCTCGCGGCGGATGGCGGCGCCGATCTGCCGCTCCTCGTACGGCCCGACGAAGGTCAGCACCGGGTGGCGCTCCTCGGGCGGGGTGGTGATGGTGGACATCTCGCGGATGCCGGTGACCGCCATCTCCAGGGTCCGCGGGATGGGGGTGGCGGACATGGTGAGCACGTCCACGTTGGCCCGCAGCTTCTTCAGCTGCTCCTTGTGCTCGACGCCGAACCGCTGCTCCTCGTCCACGATGACCAGGCCCAGGTCCTTGAACTTCGTCTCGGAGGAGAACAGCCGGTGGGTGCCGATGACCACGTCCACCGAGCCGTCCCGCAGCCCCTCCAGGACCGCCTTGGCCTCGGTGTCGGACTGGAAGCGGGACAGCGCCCGCACCACGACGGGGAACTGGCCGTACCGCTCGGTGAAGGTCGCGTAGTGCTGCTGCACCAGCAGGGTGGTGGGCACCAGGACGGCGGTCTGCTTGCCGTCCTGGACGGCCTTGAAGGCGGCGCGCACGGCGATCTCCGTCTTGCCGTACCCCACGTCGCCGCACACCAGCCGGTCCATCGGGACCGGCTTCTCCATGTCCTGCTTGACCTCGCCGATGGTGGTGAGCTGGTCGGGCGTCTCCGCGTACGGGAAGGCGTCCTCCAGCTCGCGCTGCCAGGGGCTGTCGGGCGCGAAGGCGTGGCCGGGGGCGGCCATGCGCGCGGAGTACAGCCGGATCAGGTCGGCGGCGATCTCCTTGACGGCCTTCTTGGCGCGCGCCTTGGTCTTGGCCCAGTCGGCGCCGCCGAGGCGGTGCAGCGACGGGGCCTCGCCGCCGACGTACTTGGTGATCTGCTCCAGCTGGTCGGTGGGCACGAACAGGCGGTCGCCGGGCTGGCCGCGGCGGGCCGGGGCGTACTCCACGACCAGGTACTCGCGGGTGGCGCCCTGCACGGTGCGCTGGACCATCTCCACGTACCGGCCGACGCCGTGCTGCTCGTGGACGATGTAGTCGCCGGGCTGGAGGGTGAGCGGGTCGATCGTCTTGCGGCGGCGGGCGGGCATGCGGGCCGCGTCCCGGCCCGCGGCCTTCTGGCCGGACAGGTCGGTCTCGGTGAGCACCGCGAGCTTCAGGCCCGGGTGGACGAAGCCGTGCTCGACCGCGCCGCGGGCGACGTGCACCACGGACGGGGAGATGGCGGTCAGGTCGCCCTCCAGCCGGGCGGCGACGCCCTCGCCGCCCAGCACCTCGACGGTGCGGGCGGCCGGGCCGTGGGCCTCGGTGAGGAACACCGTGCGCCAGCCGTCGGCCAGCCAGCCCTTGGTGTCGGCGAGCGCGCGGGCGCTGTCGCCGCGGTACGCCTCGGGGGCGCGCATGCCGAGGGTGAGGGTGTACTCGCCGCCGAAACCGGTGCCGAGGCCCGCCTCGGGGCCGTCGTCCGCGCCGCCGCCCAGGCCGCCGGTGCCGAGGCCGCCGCCGCCCAGGCCGCCGCCGCCCAGGCCACCGGTGCCCAGGCCACCGCCCAGGTCGCCGCCGCCCGCCGCGAACGGGCTCACCGACCACCACATGACNAGGCCACCGCCCAGGTCGCCGCCGCCCGCCGCGAACGGGCTCACCGACCACCACATGACGCCCAGCTCCCGGGCCCGCTCGCGCACGTCCGCGATGCCCCACAGGGACGCGGCGCCCACGTCGACCGGCGCCTCCCCGCCGCCCGCCGAGGCCGCCCAGGAGGCGGCCAGGAACTCCTGCGAGGTGGCCACCAGGTCGGCCGCCCGGGTGCGCACCCGCTCCGGGTCGCACACCACGGCCATGCTGCGCGCCGGCAGCACGTCCAGCAGCAGCTCCATGTCGTCCACCAGCACCGGCGCCAGGGACTCCATGCCCTCCACGGCGATGCCCTCGGCGATCCGGCCCAGCAGCTCCGCCAGCTGCGGGTGCTCCTGCGCTAGCGCGGCGGCCCGCTCGCGCACCCGCGGCGTCAGCAGCAGCTCACGGCACGGCGGCGCCCACAGGCCGTGCTCGGCGACCTCCAGGGACCGCTGGTCGGCGACCTTGAAATAGCGGATCTCCTCAATGTCGTCGCCCCAGAACTCGACGCGCAGCGGGTGCTCCTCGGTGGGCGGGAACACGTCCAGGACGCCGCCGCGCACGGCGAACTCGCCGCGCTTCTCCACCAGCTCCACGCGCGCGTACGCCGCGGCCGCCAGGCCCTCGACGACCTGCCCCAGGTCGGCGCTCTGACCGGCGCGCAGGGCCACGGGCTCCAGGTCGCCCAGGCCCTTGACCTGCGGCTGGAGCACCGAGCGGATGGGCGCGACGACGACGGAGACCGGGCCGGCGGCCGGGTCGTCCGCGCTGGGGTGGGCGAGCCTGCGCAGCACCGCCAGGCGCCGCCCGACCGTGTCGGACCGGGGCGAGAGGCGCTCGTGCGGCAGGGTCTCCCAGGACGGGTAGTCCACCACGCCGTCCGGGGGCAGCAGGGAGCGCAGCGCGGCGGCCAGGTCCTCGGCCTCGCGGCCGGTGGCGGTCACGGCCAGCACCGGCCGCCCGGTCTCCCGGGCCAGGGCGGCCACGGCGAAGGGGCGGGCGGCGGGCGGGCCGACGAGGTCGAGGTGGCGGCGGTCGCCGCTGGCGGCGGCCCGCACCGCCTCGGCGATCGCGGGGTCCTGTACGACGGCGTCGAGCAGGCCGGTGAGGCTCATCGGATAGGTATTCCATCCCGGAGGCGGACAACGCGAACGGCCCGGCGCGTCGCACGAGCCGGGGAGGTTCCAGACTACGACCCCCCACCGACAGCGGCCGCCGCCTCCCGGCCGCCCGCCCCTGGCGCGCCCCGCGCGTGCCCACGCGTCGGCCGCCGCCTCGCCGGCTCCCGGCCGGTGTCGCGCGCCCCGCGCGTGCCCACGCGTCCGCCGCCGCCTGCTTCACGGCGGCCACCGGAGGTGACCCGTCTCCCGGACAGGGCGCACGCGCTCCGGCGCGCGTCCGCGTGACCCGTACGACAACCGGCCTCCGGCGGCGCACTAGCGGCGCTCTGGTGGAACCGGGTAGCGCGACCCCGCGCGGGCGCACCCGCCCCCCTGTCACCGGAGGTCACCCGAGGTCACCCGAGCAGGCGACCCGGCCGACCGCCGCCCCGAGCCGTCCCGGGAGGAGCCGCCGCCCGGGACGACCGCCCAAGGAGGTACGACGATGAACGACGTCCTGCCGGACCGGCGCGCCGCCGGCATATCGGCCGCCCGGCCCCTGGACCCGATCGAGTCCCTGTTCATATCCCTCAACTACTTCGTCGGCTACTCCGTGCGCTGCCGGGGGCGCCTCGACCGCGGCGCCCTCGACGCGGCGTACCAGGCCCTGTGCGCCGGCCACCCGGTGCTCGCCGGCCGCGTCGAGCCGCGCGACGGCCGCCACTTCCTGGTGCCGGGCGCGGGCGGCGGGCCCGTGCGGGTGCGCGGCGCCGCGGCTGACGACGGCCCGCCGGCCACCGAACCGGGCGACCAGTACCGCGGCCTGAGCGCGCTGGAGGTGGCCGAGCACGCCGACGGCGCGCACGTGACCCTGCTGGTGCACCACTGCGTGGCCGACGCGAGCGCCGCCCTGGGCCTGCTGGCCGAACTGTGGGACCACTACACCCGCCTCGCGGCCACCGGCGCGCCGCGCCCGGTCCGGCCCGGGCCGCTGCCCGCCGGCCCGGTCGCGGTGCTGCGCCGGTACGGGTACGAGTTCGCCCCGCCCGCCGGCCTCGCCGCTCCGGCGCCTGACGGGCCCGCCCCGGCGCCGGACCGGCCCGTCGGCTGCCCAGACGCGCCCGGCCCGCCGCCCCTGGTGCGGCGGCTGGTGCTGACCCGCGCGGAGACCGCCGCCCTGTCGGCGCGGGCCCGCGCGTGCGGCGTGACGCTGAACGGCCTGCTCTCCGGCGCCCTGCTGCGCGCCAACGCCCGCGCGCGCGGGTGGGACGCGGCCGACTCCCCGGTGCTGCTGTACTACCCGGTCGACCTGCGCACCCGGCTGTCCCCGCCCGTCCAGCGCACCGAGGTCACCAACCTGCTGGGCATCGCGCTGGTGGTCGTCGGCTTCGCCCGGACCCTGCGGGAGCGCCTGCGGCAGGACCTGGAGTCCGGCCGGGCGTTCCAGATGCTCCCGCGGTTCCCGGAGCGGGACGCCGGGCAGGACGCGGCCGCCCCGGTGCTGTCGATCACCAACTGGGGCGTCATCCCCCGCCTGCCGGCCCCGGAGGAGCTGGTGATCAGCGACTTCGCCTCCACGTGGCCGACGGCCCCGCCGATGCGGCCGACGCAGCCGTGCGGGTACGTCGTCCACAGCTTCGACGGGCGGCTGGCCGTCGAGTCCCTGGTGCCGGCCGGCGGCGGGACGGTACCGGCCGTCGAGGAGGCCGCCGCCGCGGCGGTCAGGGAGGACCTGCTGGCCGCCGCGCACGCCTGAGGGCCCCTCCCTGAGGCCCCTTGAGGCCCCCTGGGCTCCGCCGGGCGTCCTCTGGGCCGCCCCTGAGGCCGCTGGAGCCTCCGCCGGGGCCTGCCCGCGCCGCGCACGTCCGTACGGCCGTCGCGTACGTCCGTACGGGCCGCCGCGCGCGCCCGGACTCCGTACCGGCCGGGCGGGACCCGTACGGACCCCCGCACGCCGCCGGCCCGGTGCACCCCCCGTGGGCGCACCGGGCCGGGGCGTCCCCCGCCGACGGGCGGGCGACGGACCGTCGACGACGGGGCTAGTCCGTCGCGATGGCGTTCAGGACGTTCATCCGGCCCGCCCGGAAGGCCGGGACCAGCGCGGCCAGCAGGCCCACCACCGCCGAGCCGAGGAAGACCGTGATGATCGTCGGCCAGGGGATCTCCAGGGTCTTCAGGCCCTCCAGCGCCAGCAGCTTCTGCGCCGTCGCGCCCCAGGCCATGCCGAGCCCCAGGCCGAGCAGCGCGCCGAAGAGGGCGATGACGACCGATTCGAGGCGGATCATGCGGCGCATCTGGCGGCGCGAGAGGCCGATGGCGCGCATGAGGCCGATCTCGCGGGTGCGCTCCACGACCGACAGGGCGAGGGTGTTGACCACGCCGAGCACCGCCACGATGATCGCCAGCGCCAGCAGGCCGTAGACCAGGTTGAGCAGCTGCCCGATCTGGTCCTTCAGCTCCTCCTTGAAGTCCGTCTGGTCGCGGACCTTGACCTGCGGGTACGGGTCGAGCCGGTCCTTGAGCGACTGGTAGGCCGCGTCCTCCTGGCCGTCCCGGGCGCTCGCGAACATGATCGAGTTCATCGGGATGCGGTCGGCCGGCACGTACCGCTCGACGGTGGTGACGTTCAGGTAGAACGCGCCCTTGTCGAACGTCGTGTCCTCGGAGGTGATCACGGCGACCTTCAGCCGGGCCGTGCGGCCGTGCTTGAAGGCGACGGTGACGTGGTCGCCCCGGCGCAGGTGGTGGTCCTTCGCGAAGCCCTCGGTGACCGACATGGCGTCCGCGGCGTACGCGTCGGCGAGCGTGCCGTCCACGACGGGGGTGCGCAGGTCCTCGGCGTACGACGGGTCGGCAGCCGTCAGGTCCTCGGTGCTGGTCCGCCCGTCCGGCGTGGTGATCTTCGCGTTGTCGATGTCCTTGTAGTCGGTGACGTGGTCCAGGCCGCGCGCGGCGTGCACCGCGCGCTCGATGCGCGGGGTGATCGGCTGGCCGGTGTCGGACTGGATGATGAAGTCCGCGCCGACCGACCGGTCCAGCTCGTCGCCGGCCGAGGCGACCATCGAGGAGCCGACGACCGACAGGCAGGCCACCAGCGCGAGGCCGATCATGAGGGCGGCGCCGGTGGCGCCGGTACGCCGCGGGTTGCGCAGCGCGTTGCGCTCGGCCAGCCGGCCCACAGGGCCGAAGACCCGCAGCACGAACGCGGCCAGCACGCGGATGACGAACCCGGCCAGCAGCGGGCCGATGACGATGAAGCCGAGCAGCGTCGCCACCACGCCGACGGCGAGCAGGCCCGCGCCGTCCTTGGCCTCGTCGGCCCGCCCGGCGGCCACCAGGGCCGCCGCGCCCGCTCCGGTCAGCAGCATGCCCAGCGTGGCGCGCAGTCGGCCGGACCGCACGCCGGCGGGGCCGCCCGCCTCGCGCAGGGCCGCCATCGGCGAGATCTTCGCGGCGCGCCGGGCCGGGATGTAGGCGGAGACGAGGGTGACGACGATGCCCAGGACCAGGCCGACGACCGGCGTGGCGGTCTTCACGGTCAGCTCGTCGGTGTCCAGGTTCAGGCCCGCGTTGCTCATGATCTTCATCAGGCCGACGGCGAGCCCCACGCCGCCCGCGACGCCGAGGACCGAGCCGACGACGCCGAGCAGCAGGGCCTCCACCAGCACCGAACGGTTGACCTGCCGGCGGCTGGAGCCGATGGCGCGCATGAGGCCGATCTCGCGGGTGCGCTGGGCGACCAGCATGGAGAAGGTGTTGACGATGAGGAATATGCCGACCAGGACGGCGATCCCGGCGAAACCGAGCATCGCGTACTTCATGATGTCGAGGAAGGAGCCGATGTCGTCCTCGTCCTCGGCGGTCTTCTCGGCCTTCGTCTGCACCTTGTGGCCGGTGCCGAGGGCGTCGAGGACGTTCCGCTTGAGCTGGTCGTTGCCGACGCCGGGGGCGGCGGTGAGCGCGATGCTGGTGTACTCGCCGGTGTCGCCGATCAGCTCCCGCTGGGCGGTGGGGGTGTCGAAGTAGACGGTGGTGGCACCGGGGTTGGTGACCTTGTAGGTCACGATGCCGACGATACGGGCGGGGAACTCGCCGGGCACGGAGATGACCCGCAGCGGGTCGCCGAGCTTCAGGTGCTTCTTGTCGGCGGTGTCGGCGTCGACCATCACCTCGGTCGGCCCGCGCGGGGCGTGGCCTTCGGTGATCTCCACGGCGCGCAGTTCGGTGGGGTCCCAGTTGGTGCCGACGGTGGGCGCGCCGGAGGACGGGCCGATGCTGTCGTTGTCGCGGTCGACGACGGTGAGGGACTGGCTGGACACCTCGCCGACGGCCGACTTGACGCCGGTCACGTGTGCAAGCCGGCCGAGTTCGGCGGCGGGCAGGGTGGGCGGCTTGCCGGTCTGCTGGATGTCGTCGCCGCTGGGCGCGTCCTTGGGGCTGACGGTCACGTCGCTGGAGGTGGCGGCGAAGAGCTTGTCGAAGGTGGCGTTGGTGGTGTCGGTGAACACGAGCGTGCCGCACACGAACGCCACCGACAGCATGACGGCGATGGCCGACAGGGCCATGCGCCCCTTGTGGGCGAAGAAGTTGCGCAGGGAGGTCTTCAGGACGGTCACGACACACGCCCCCGGGCGTCGAAGTCGGCGGGGGTCCGGCCCGCGGCGTCAGCCGCTGATGTCCCCGTGCCCCCCGGCGCAAGACGCAGCATGCGCTCAAGGACGAGGTCGGCGGTGGGGCTGTACATCTCGTCCACGATCCGGCCGTCGGCCAGGTACAGCACGCGGTCGGCGTACGAGGCGGCCACCGGGTCGTGCGTGACCATGACAATCGTCTGGCCGAGTTCGTCCACCGAGCGGCGCAGGAAGCCGAGCACCTCGGCGCCCGCGCGGGAGTCGAGGTTTCCGGTCGGCTCGTCACCGAAGATGATCTCCGGCCGGGCGGCCAGCGCGCGGGCCACGGCCACGCGCTGCTGCTGGCCGCCGGACAGCTGGCTGGGCCGGTGCTTCAGCCGCCCGGCGAGCCCCACCGTCTCCACGACCCGGTCCAGCCAGGCGCGGTCCGGCCTGCGGCCGGCGATGTCCATGGGCAGCGTGATGTTCTCCAGCGCGTTGAGCGTGGGCAGCAGGTTGAACGCCTGGAAGATGAACCCGATCCGGTCCCGGCGCAGCCTGGTGAGCTTCTTGTCCTTCAGCCCGGTGATCTCGGTGTCGTTGATGAAGATCTGCCCGGAGCTGACCGTGTCGAGCCCGGCGAGGCAGTGCATCAGGGTCGACTTGCCGGAGCCGGACGGGCCCATGATGGCCGTGAACCGGCCGCGGGCTATGTCCACGTCCACCCGGTCCAGCGCGACGACGCGGGTCTCCCCGGAGCCGTACGCCTTGACCACCTGCCGCGCGCGGGCGGCGACGGCCGCGTGCCCGGCGTTGCCCGCGGGCCAGGGGTTGGTTACTGCGGTGGTCACGGTGCGTTCTCCTCGGGTCGGTGGTCCGCGGGTCGGTCGGCCGCCGGGCGGCGGTGCGTGCGGGGGTCGTGCGGTGTCCTGCGGGCGGTACTCGTGGGTGTCGTGCCGGTGCTCGGAGGCGTGGGTGGGGTCGGTGGCGGTCGTACGGGCGTTTAGTGCAAGTGTTCGAGTGCGCCGCCGTCCACGCGCGGGCACGGCGGCGCCCGGACGGTCGTACGCGGGTAGAGCCCGGCGCCTGCCGCGCGCGTGGCGGCGGCGCCGCGACGCGGCCCGGTGGCCGCGTCGTACAGCCTGCCGGAGGCGGCGAGGCCGTCGCGCTGGGGCCTGGCGGCGTCTTCAGGGGGGTGCTAGCCCCACCCCCGCTCCTCGCCGCGGCCCGCTGCGAACACTAGGTGCGGCCGGGCCTCCGGTACCTCCTCCCCCGGGACGAAGCGGCGGGCGGAGAAACCACGGCCTTACCCTTAGGGGACCGGGTCATGACAAGTCGCCCCGGTGTCGGGGCCACCCCCGGCGGCCGGGCCACCGGCGCCCACGCGCGGCCGTGGCCCGGACCAGAAGATGAGCCTTACAACGATCTCGGGAGGGGCGGGACGGCAGGCCTGGAGACCGCCACCGGCGTCCGGCGGCTCCGGGCGGGCGTCCGGCGCCCTCCGACGGCGGAGAGGGGTTGGGACATTGGCGGGCGGGACGGCACCACGACCTGCGGACACCGGCCCTGGACCCGCCGCCGCCGGCCGCCGCGGGCCGGTGGTCGCCGGGCTCATGCTCGGCATGGCCCTGTCCGCCCTGGACTCCACGGTCATCTCGACCGCCGTACCGCAGATCGTCGGCGACCTCGGCGGGTTCTCCGTCTTCTCCTGGCTGTTCTCCGGCTACCTGCTCGCCGCCACCGTCAGCCTCCCGGTGTACGGCAAGCTGTCCGACACCTTCGGCCGCAAGCCCGTCCTGATCACCGGCATCGTGCTGTTCCTCGTCGGCTCGCTGCTGTGCGCGGCCGCCTGGAACATGGTGTCGCTCATCGCCTTCCGCGTCGTCCAGGGCCTGGGCGGCGGCGGGCTCCAGGGCACCGTCCAGGTCATCGCCGCCGACCTGTACCCGCTCAAGGAGCGGCCGAAGATCCAGGCCCGGCTGTCGTCGGTGTGGGCCGTGTCCGCTGTGGCGGGCCCGGCCGTCGGCGGCGTGTTCGCCGGATACGCGGACTGGCGGTGGATCTTCCTGGTCAACTTGCCGGTTGGCGCACTTGCACTATGGCTGGTCGGCAGGCACCTGCGCGACCCGCAGCAGCGGCGTACGGGCCGGCTGCCGCTGCTGCGGGCCGACTGGGCCGGCGCCCTGGGCGTCCTGGCCTGCGGCGGACTGCTGCTGACCGCCCTCGTCCAGGGCGGAGTGGCCTGGCCGTGGCTCTCGCCGCCGTCCCTGGCGCTGCTGGCCGGCAGCGCGGTGTGCGCGGCGGCCACCGTCGCCGTCGAGCGGCGCGCCGCCCAGCCGATCATCCCCGGCTGGGTCTGGCGCCGCCGCACGATCGTCGCGGTGAACCTGGCGCTCGGCGCCCTCGGCCTGCTGATCATCGCGCCGACGGTCTTCCTGCCCACGTACGCCCAGTCGGTGCTCGGCCTCGGCCCCATCACCGCCGGGTTCGTACTGTCCGCCATGACCCTCAGCTGGCCGATATCCGCCGCGCTCAGCAACCGCGTCTACAACCGGGTCGGCTTCCGGCGGTCCGCGGCCATCGGCGCCGCCTCCGCCGTGCTGGTCCTGCTCGCCTTCCCGCTGCTGCCCTACCCCGGCGAACCCTGGCAGCCCGCACTGATCATGCTGCTGCTCGGCGCGTCCCTCGGAATCTTCCAGTTCCCGCTGATCATCGCCGTGCAGTCCTCGGTCGAGTGGGCCGAGCGCGGCACCGCCACCGCGTCCGTGCTGTTCTGCCGCATGCTCGGCCAGTCGGTGGGCGCGGCCGTCTTCGGCGCCGTCGCCAACGCCACCCTGTCCGACCGGCTCCACGCCGCGCCCGCCGCGCTCGGCCCGGGCCTGCCCGACGACCTCGACGCGGTCTCCGACGCCCTGGACCACCCCGCCGCGCTCACCGGCGCGACGGCCGACTACCTGCGGCGGGCGGTGGACACGGCGGTCGACCACGTCTTCCTCGGCGCGGCGGGCGCGGCCCTGCTGGCGCTGCTGGCCGTGCTGTTCGTGGCGCCGCGCCGCTTCCCGGTCCGCGACGAGAGCCCGGCCCGTACGGAGGCGGAGGCGGACGCGCCGGGCGCGCGGGCGGAGGCGGCCGGGGACTGATCCCGGCGGGCGGGCCCCGGCCCGCGGGCGCCGGGCAGTCCGCGCCCGGACCGGGCCGCGCGCACGCGGCCGGCGGCGGAAGGGTCGCGGGTCGCCCTGGACGGGGTCGGCCGCGGCTCGGCACCCGCCTGGCCGGACGCCGGACGGCGCCCCGGGGCACGCGCGCCGCCGTACGACGCCCGGAGGGCCGACGGACGGGCGGCGGGGCGGGCGGACCGGGCGGGCGGGGACGGCTCACGGCGGTCGGCGTCGCGGGGGACGGCCTCGTGGCGGACGGAGTGACCGGCGCGACCGGGCGGACCGTACGGGCCGGACGGACAGCGCGGGCGGACGGGCCGCGGGGACGGCCCGGCGGACGGGCCGCGGGGGCGGGCCCGCAGCGGCG